>NZ_JACARN010000009.1:0-77164 GCF_013386605.1 Pseudomonas sp. IPO3749
GTTTTTACACACTCTGGGCCGATTGCTGCCTCCCACAGCATGATCACCGGTCAGCAATCAACAAACCAGTTGTAAAAATGGTATCCCGCGCTAACCGACACAGCACATGTGCCCAGCGTCAATAGAGGCCACCGTCCTTCGATACCAAGCCACCACTGCACCTTGAACAGAAGAGCTCCCACCAACACGCAGGCCAGAACACCGAGAGCCAGGCCAACCAAAGCGAACAGCCGAGCCCCTAACCCTGGATTTCCGCCGTGCCAGTTCTCACTCAGGCAAAAGGGGCAATGATTGGACGAAGGCGAATACCCCCAGAAACCACGGCTATATGACGCTCTCGGAACCATCGCTTTGCCACAGTTGTGGCAGGTAACCATCGAGTGTCTCATACCGCACCTCAGCTCAAATCGTCCTAGATGAGCCCATGGTGCGCTACCGCGGAGAAAACCCAACCGCGTGACCTGACATCTACCCAGCACACGGTCTGAGCTGGACATCAAACCCTCCTGGCCACATAACCGAGGTTATGCTGTACACGACCGACTCTATTGAATGCTCCCTGGTGGGTGGCTGGCGTCGCCCGGTCGCAAAACGAAATTCAGGACGCCAGTTCAACTCCTCAAAAAGCCGCTCATCGGAAATACGTGCACGGGGGCATTTATGGGGGCACTTAAGAACAACCCTATCAATAAACTAATTTAAAACAAGAGGTTATGCATATATTTTCAATCCCCCCGGCTCCACCAAATGATCAAAAAAAGACGTCCACGGACGTCTTTTTTTGTGCCTGGGATTCAGTAAATAAAGAGATTCAGGCACCCGGAGAGTTGGCAGTCACCCGCCAGCCCCGCCCGGATCAGTAGATGCGCAACCACCGCACCTACACCGATCACGCTTACCGCTTCACCGCATTCAATTCAGCGCCTTGAACTGCGCCTCAATGTTTTCTGCCTCAACACGCCATGCCTGGAATCGCTGCTGGCGTTCACTGCTGTCTTTCAGGCTGTTCTGGAGCATGGAAACACTTTCTTTGAGCTCCAGATACTTGCCGAAGAATTGCTCTTTGAATTGCTCGGCGTTGATCAGGCCTATTAGCTCCTTGCGCTGCTTCTCGAAGTCTTCAACCATCTTCGCGATGGAAGTACGGAACGCCTCTTCCCGCTTGTATTGCTCCCAACTATCCCAGGCTTCCATGGCAACGCCGAGAAAGGCGAGTGCACCATTGGCGCCCTTGGCGAACTTCACGGCGCCCCAGGGTTTGAATTTGAGCAGTGAGCCAAGCTCCATGCCTATCATCTTGCCTGCGCTGACCACTGTGTTGCGTGCGGCTAACACGGTGGTGTTATTGATCATGTTGCCTTTAAGCAGGTGATTGACACCCTGTTTGCCGAATGCGCGGACATTGGTGTTGAAATGATTGATTTCGGTATCAAAGCCGAGCTGCATCTTCGCCACATCAAGGGTGATGGATTCGGTTTGCCGACTGAATTCGTTCTGCAGTCGCGTAGCAAGCACGATGCCCTCTGCGCCCACTTCGCGCTCGAAAAAGTCGCCAAATGTCTCCAGGCTGGCACCCTTGGCTTGCATGATCAGGTCAGTGAAATAGCGCTCTACGAAAGCGCTCAAACTTCTGCGCACTGCCTCGATTTCTCGCCCTGTAGTTTCCAACTGGTCTTCCGAGCGGCTTTTCAGCTCACGAAGTCGGCTCACCTCCAGCGAGATTTTCTGATCATTCTCGATGGCCACTGGTAGCTGCTTGTTCAGCACATCACGAATCACGCTGTTGTGCATTTCGCCAGCCAACGCGACGCTGCCGCCGCTGTTCTGGATTTTGTAGGTAGTTGCCGATTGCAGACTGGCGATATGGGACAGCGCTTTGAACTGGCCAATGTTGGTCAGCCAATGATCAAACCCTAGATCAAATGGGTTCGCCGCTACTGCCACGACAGTCAACTGAGCAACTTCGGCTTTGCTTAGCCCTACCAGCTCGCGCAGGCGCCCGGTGACGTTCGTACGTTTGATGGCCAGGTTGGCCTGGTAGTCCTGCTCGTCTTCAACGTCGGCGACTTCGTCAAAACGGCTGAGTACAAATACCGTGCGGGGCAGCAGGTCCAGGGTTCGGAACAGCCAGACCAAATCGTCCTGGTGGCTCTCCTTGATCGGGTTGGTGGAGTTCATAACGTAGAGCACCAGATGGGCTTCGCTCACGTACTTCTTGGTGGTGTCTTTATATTTTTCGATGGCATTGGTTTCGGCGTTCACCTGCTCCTTGAAACCGAACAAGCCTGGGGTGTCAATCAATACAAAGTCGTCACCCACTTCGTAGACTTTCACTTCGTTGGACGACTCCTGGTGGCTGATTTTCATGCTGGATTTATCCAGCTTTTCCATCCAGGCTGCGGCGATAGACGTTTTGCCTTCCGAGAAGCCACCAATCAGGGCCACTTTGAGTTTTTCACCGGCCACGCTGCCGATGGCGGTTTGCAGTTTGTCCTTGAGCACCGGATCAACCGTTACGCCGGCGGCTTCGCCCTGATCGAGAAATGTGAGCAGTTTGCCGAGCAGGTCTACCGAGAGCGCTTGCTGAGCCTTGAATGTATCGAGGGTGTTTTCCATTACAGGGTTCCTGCGTTGTCGATTTGGCGAGAAAGGGCAGTCAGTTGATCAGTCGATTGACCCAATAGCAGTACCAGGCCAGCGGTCTGGGTGATGGGGGCTTCAAGTGCCTGCTCCAGCACGCGAATTTTCTTCTCCATGTCTGCCAGGGAGGTTTTCAAACCGTCGTGGAGCAAAGTACGTAATTCACCTGTTGCTTCGCGCAGGTTGCTATCAATAGCGTCGCGCTGCTGGGACTTCCTGTAGTCAGAGCTGAATGCGCTGCGAACAGCCTTGTAAGCCGATACTGCGAGCCCCGCGAGCGCGGGGGCCAGCACCAGCAAACTGGTACCACCGGTAAAGAACGCCGCTGCAATAGTGCCCGCCACGCCAATCAGCAAGCTGCCGACTTTGACACCGTTGTCGATCTTGATCTTGAGATTGAACTGGCTATCGAGCTTGGTACTGCCAAGTTTCGCGTAGATACCCGTCAACTCGCGCGCTTGCTCTTCGAAGCGAGCAAGAATGTCTTCGGCCTCCTTTTGGAACCGCTCGACCTCCTTCGCGATAACCTGCGGTAACTCATCACTCAGCTTCTTTTGCTGAGCATCGATGGTGCCGCGAAACCCTTGCTTGAACTCATCATTGCTGATGTCGGTATCGATGCGTTTGTACATCGCATTTCGCACGCGGCTGACAAACTGATCAATCTCCGTTTCACCGGCTGACTCCAGACGTTTTTTCAGGGATTTGAAGCTACCCTTCAATTGCACTTGAGCACTGTGACCGTCGACACGCAGGTTCTCCAATAACTGGCTGAACCTGCCCTTGAGCGCCTCCAGCGCTGTCACCGTCTGGTCCAATGCATCCTTGGCCTTATGGAAATTAGCTCGGGTTATCTTGGCGTCGCTGCCATCGAGTAACTTACCGTTGAGCAGGTATAAAAACGCGCGCAAACGGGTTTTTTCCAACAGTTCTTCAGCGTTGAAGTCCGCGAGAATCTTGGTGCGCCGAGTGGCATTTTGCGAGTGGGGGGCAAAGTGATCGGTTGAGGCCAAAAACGCAGGCAGTGCCGAGAGGGGAAACACCTCGCGGTAGTTGGCACCAAGCTGCTCGCGCATCTTCTCGTTCAGCCCTTCCAAACTCACAGCTTCGTCTTCGGAGATGAGCGGTCGGTCGGTAAGCGAGTGTTTGGGGTTGGTAATTTTCTTGTTGAAAATCGTCCAGACCTCGGTTTGCGCGCCAAGGTGTTCCTTGATTTTTTCCAACGTGCCTTTGCGCTGTGCATCACCGGTTTGGGGTGGAGCCGCCTGGTTAGTGACATAAAGCACGGCGTGAGCCGTCTGCACGGCTTTTTCGATCTGGCTGACCACCAGCCCTTCGTTACCCTCGATACCGGGCACATCCAGCAAAGCGAATGGTTGGCCGTTCAACTCCAGATCGTAGCGTTGGGTTTGGCGGGTGAAATCGGCACGGCCGTCGCCAATGATCTCTCCGTCGCCGAGGGTTTGCAGTTCTGCCAGGGCGCTTTCACTATCCTGCGCTTGTTGCACGCATTGTTGTGCCAACTGGTGTTTACCCTGCTCCGCCTCGCCATGTTGGGCACGTAACGGTTCGATGGCACTGTCACGGGCGGCAACCAGCACTGGCAACTGCTGCTCGGCGAGCACCAGTTGCGCCTCCTCCGGTATTGGCTTGAACAGACGAACCAACTTTTGCCAGAGCGAGGCAGTTTCCTTGCGTTCGACGATTAGCGCCTGCAGGCCATTGATGGCATCGAGCGCATCGCTGTGCAGGCGGCTATGGTGTTCGATAGTGCCGTTAAGCTGTTGAACCAGACCGGCGAGCTGAACGTCTGTCTGTTCGAGCAACTGCTGCAGGTGCTGAAGGTTCGCTTCGCTCAGTTCGTATTTTTTTTGTAGCTCGCGGAATGCCTTTTGATGGACGACCTTGGTGGGCTCTTGCAACAGAATCCGCAAGGTTTCAATAAGGGTTGATTTGCCGGCACCGGTTTCGCCATACACCGCAATAGTGAAGGTTTTCCATTCGGCGTTTTCTTGAAGCGCCTTGAGCTGCGCGGTCAGCGTGACTTGCTGTTCATTCAGCAATTCTCGCGCATCTTGTTGCGCCAGATTCAGCGCTGGGTCGGTCGACTGGGTGTTCAGCGAAAGGGTAATGCTCGCCAGCTCATCATTGATGTGTTGATAAATATCGCCAGGGGTCTTGAGGTCAAGCGTCATGGTGCTTACGTCCTGTAAATGAGGTGGTTCAGATGGTGGAGTGGTAGCAGCCAGGGCCCCCTCCAGCACCTCTAAACCTTGATCTTGCTCCGTGGTTTTGAACCGTACCTGGGTCAGCACCTCAGGGAGTTGTTTCCAGTAGTCACCGTGCGCAAAGCCAGTGATCTGGATATTTTCGAAATGCTCAACCTCGTTGCGACCCAGGCAAACCTCGCCTGCGTTCATCAACAACGTCCAATCAGATTTGGAGTAGGCATTGATCAGGCGTCCTTTGAGCACGCCGCGCATCTGATGCGCCTCAGAAGGCTCCACGGTGACCGCAGCAGCCATCAGCAAAACATCATTCACCGCGAGTGAGTGAGACCGCGCGGCGACAAGTTTTTTCAAGCTACTGATGACCAGACGCCCACCGAGCGAATGCCCGATCAGGTTGACGGTATCGATGCCCAGGTGGTGGTCACGCAGGTAACCACTTAATTGGTCGAGTAGTGACTCGCCCATTTCCTCGGCTCGCGAACGGATTTTCCAAAAGTGCGAGCCACGATCGACAGCCGCGGCTGCGGCGCCAACCGGCAATGACACCCGGCTTGTGGCGTGAAGCAGTGTTTTTGACGTCCGATTGAAGCGGGCAAAATGGCTGGACGGCCAAAAGGCGAAAATGTTCGTGTGGTTGCGAATGGATTCAGGAATGCTTGCCAGCAAGGTTTGCCGGTCTTCGACACTATGGCCGGCGCTGTAACCGTGAACGAAGATATTCGCTTCATTCGATCCGTGGCTTTTATTTTGTAAGCTGCTGAACGTAAATAGTCTGCTCATCGAGTTCTCGCTATCCCTGCCACTACAACCATCGCTTGGCGATGATGATGATCAAATGCGCACATAGCGCTACGCCGACCAACACAGCCAATACTTTGGCTGCTATGTAAAAAAACCCCTGCACATCTGTGGACAAAAAGCCCAGTAATAAACCCATACCGGCGATCACACTGGAAATCAGCAGCAAGCCGATATAAGGACGCAACATCCGCGAAGCGGCGCCTCGCTCAATCAGGCTGGCGAGTACCGCAAGCACCACAAAAACCAACACAGTACCGACTATAAGGCCCATACCCCTTCCTCCTTGATTCAACGGATGTGCTTGATGCGGCGGTGGCACACCCAGACAGCCACAAATAATGCCACAACGCCACCATCCGCTGCAGCTAGCGGCGCGCGCACCACTCCGCTGCCGCCGCCTCAAGCCACCCTGCCGCGCGCATTTTCAGCGCCGTACTGCCGCACTTCGGACAGATCGCAAACCAATCACCGGGCATCAATGCATCACTGCGCGGGGCGACGGTTTTCTTCCACTTGCAGTCTTCACACACAAACGTGAAGGGTTTGGGTTTTATCGGCATCAATACGTTCTCCTGAATACCCGCCCCACGGCTTATTCCTCTAACGGGAGCATTGCCTGCAAAATCACCAGCTGTCGCTGCAACTGCGCGACGTGTTCTCTTTCGGCCCGCAGCGCCGAACGCAACTCGCGGTTTTCTACTTCCCAGATCTGCGCCCAACGCAGATCTTTCTGATAATGGTCGACCATTTTCCAAAGCTCGCTAAGCTTCAAACACTGCTGTATCAGCACCAGCAGGATGATCCCCATCACCGCCAATGCCCCCGTCGAAACCGCTTCCGACATACTCATGCTCACATCCCTTCATGCCTTCGATGTATTCCGAAGACAGTCACACGATATGTAGTGTTTAACGACAGGTCTAGAATGTAGACTTATACAGGTAAAGTATTCACACACATGGAGCGGGTATGAAACGCAAGCAATCCATCGAACAAGTCCGTTGGGACCTGGCACTTCGCTATCGTTTGATCGAGACCGTTGCCTGGTGGGAAGGTCGGCTGACCACGGGGCACTTGATCCAGAGCTTCGGCATCAGCCGTCAGCAGGCCTCCAAGGACATCAACACCTACATCAATGAACATGCGCCCCGAAACTTGACATATGACAAGCAACGCAAGGGCTATGTACCGAGCAAACAGTTCAAACCGCTGTTCATCGATGACAGCGCCAGCGCTTATCTGCACCTGCTTTACCAGAACAATGAACGGGCGCCGCACATCGACGGATTGGCCCTGGCCTACGCTCACACCAAGGTGCTGGAAGTGCCGGACCGACCGATTCGGCCAGAAATCCTGCGGCCCTTGCTCGCGGCTTGTCGCGACGGTTTGCGCCTGGAAACCGAATACGTTTCGCTCAACACCCCGAACGTGGAAGTCCGCCTGATTGCCCCACATACCCTGGTGTACACCGGGATGCGCTGGCATGTGCGCGCCTACTGTGAGAAGAACCGCCAGTATCGCGACTTTGTATTGAGCCGCCTGCGCGGCGAGCCGGACCTGCTCGACGAGTCGCAGAACACACGTGAGCTGGACGAAGACTGGAACACCGAAGTACCGATCATCTTTGCACCCGATGGCCGCTTGAACGCGGCGCAGCAGGCGATCATCGAAACCGACTTCGGCATGACGGATGGGCAACTGGTTGTCGCCAGTCGCAAAGCATTGGTGAAGTATGTATTACGACGCTATCAGGTCGACCCGAGAAACCAGGCCACCAACCCAGAGGCACAGCAGATCGTGGTTACCAATCTCAAGGAGTTGAGGCCCTGGCTCATGCATGATTGAGGGCGGTGCGCCGCACCTTCTGCTCGCGTACGGACGCACTCGGCCGTATGCACGTCAGGCGTCGAGCGAACAGCTGTGAAAAAACTGCTCGAACACAGGCGTCGGCAAATGCTCTGCATCGAGCAGGCCGAAGTGGTTGCCTACGTTGCGCCCCAGGGCCATCAGCGTTCTTGCGGCGTTCTCGGTCCCGGCGTAGCCGGCGCTCAGGATGAACTCGACGCGCGCCTGCGCGCTCGTCGCCTGCTGATACGCCTTCCCGGTGATCAGCACATCCACCAGGCACACATTGACCCGCTCATCCGCCAAGGTGAACGGCCCCAGTTCCTTATATCCCAGTGCCGCGCACAAGCCGTCCTTGCCACCGTCAACGATGCGTTCAAGGGTTTCGATGGGGCGACCGAACAGGTCGAACTCCTGCATGGAAAACGCAAAGCAGTAACCTTGTGCAGTCGCGCGCGAGATCGTCTTGGCGTCACGTGGGTGAGTCGACAGCCAGTCAACAAATGACGCTTTATTGTCCTCTGCACCGCTGCGGCGAAACATGAGGTAATCCTGGATGACCTGGCTGAAGGGATGCCCCGTCGGTACCCAGCCCGTGCTTTCACGCTCGCTGTGCTGCGCTTGAGTCACAGGTTCCAATGGCGTGGGCGGCACGCCAAAACAGCGCAGGTCATAGCCAAGCATGAACAAGCTGGCCTCAAAGGCGTGGCAGCGAGCGGGTAAAGCACCGTGCTCAGTAAACCAGCTCGTGCGTTCAAGCAAGGCTCGGATAATCCAACCCAGACGAACCTGCCAGCGCGCCCACGTCTCATAATTGATCGATGAAAATTGTGGCGCCGCCAACCCATTCACAAACGCCCCCGGGTTACGCAACTGGTTACCACGAGCACCTCCGGAAGGGAACGCTAACAAGGGTTTTCCCTTGCCGGTCCATTGCTCGCGAAACAGTGAATACAACATCCCCATCGCAGCGCCGACGCGACTGTCGTAAATTGGCGATCCAGACACATCAAGCAATGCGTGAATCTTGGTCAGGCCCGCATCAAAACGCTGCACGCTTTCGGCGTTGAGATCCTCCAGGTCGTGGTCAGTATCAAGCGCCATAAGCCCGGCCATGTTGCGCAAATAATTCGTCAGGCGACCTTCGGCAGCCAGCCGCTGCAAAAAGGGAATCGCACCCTGTACACCGCCCCAGCGAAGCACCTGCAAACAGGCTGCGAGGGCTTGCACATCATCACACGCAGTGACGGCACTTGTTAGCCATTCGCGCAGTTGTCCGAGGGAGCGTAGGGTCTGTGTCCAGGTCTGTGAATCGACATTGTTCTGGTGCGTATCCTGCCAGCTCGCCTTCCAGCGATAGTGCTTGATCACTTGCTCGAAACCCTGAACCTGGGCGATCAAACCACCGGGCACGAAGTTACTGGCTTTAAAGCGCAGATTGAACGAAAGCACCGGCAAGTTAACTTGCAACCATGCAAGAAAATCCACCACTTCAGGTTGTGCAAGGAATTCTGCGCGCTTCATGCGGACCACCGAATGGGTAATGTCGAATGGCCACACCTTAAGCAATACAACAGGTTACGTCGAGGATAGGTGCGTCTATAGGCATTGGTATCTCCATATTTTTTGAGGTCACTGTAGTGAGCGGGCTTGTCTCGCGCTGGGTGGCGAAGGTGCCAGCCGCCACAAGCTGCTGGCCAGCCAGCAATTGATCGTGCTGAGCGAACTGTTGGTAGAGCGAGTACTGGTCCTCACCCAAGACACACCAGCATTCCAATAACAAAAAAAAGGCCGAGTTAACTCGGCCTTTTGCTGTCATCTGCCTCAGAAATCCCAACGCGTCGTGACCATCACGTTGCGTGGGTCACCGTAATACGCCGAGTCATAGAACCCGATATTGGTGAAGTACTTCTTGTCGAACAGGTTGTTGACGTTCAGCGTGGCCGACAGGTTCTGGGTCAACTGATAACGCGCCATCACGTCCACCAGCCAGTATGGGTCCTGGGTAAATTTTTCTGAGCGACCGCCACCTGGATAACCCCAGTTGCGCACGGTCTGCCAGCCCGCGCTCTGCCAGCGTGTGCCACCACCGAGGGTGAGTTTGTCCAGGCGGCCTTGGAGTTTGTAGCTGGTGTAGAGGGTGACCTGATCCTCTGGCTCCCAGGTCGCCACTTTCTTACCATCAGCATCGCGGGCGATCTTGTGGGTGTAGCCGGCCTGCAACTGCCAGCCTGGAGCAAGTTCGCCGGAGATTTCAGCCTCGTAGCCTTTGGTTTTGCTCTCGGTGCCCATGTACGCGTAATCGACGGCGGGCTGCGAATTCCAGGCGGTATCGGCGATTGGGCGATTGGTCTCGTGTACTTCAAAGTAGGCGAGGCTGGCATTCAGGCGGCCATTGAAGAATTCGCCCTTGAGGCCTATCTCGTAGTTTTTGCCCTCGTCGGGTTGAAGCATGGTGTTGGTTCGATCGCGGTACTGGGTCTGCGGCTTGAAGATTTCGGTGTAGCTGGCGTAGGCGGTGAAGTTCTCGTTGAGGTCGTACGTCAGGCCGGCGTACGGCGCTACTTTGCCGCTTTCTTCGGTGTCGCTGGTGCCGGTGACTTGATAGTTGGCAACCCGCGTGCCCAGCAACAGGTGCAGCGCGTCGGTCAGACTGAAGCGCCCGGTGACATAGGTGCCGGTCTGGCGGGTGATTTCATCACTGAAGCGGGAGGCCTTGCCCCATGCTGGCTCAATCGCCTCGCCGTGCCAGTTGTAAAAGTCATAGGAGTTGTCGAAGTAGACGGGGTTACGGTAGTCCTTACCCTTCCACCGTGAGCTGGAAACGGACTGGCCGATCACCAGTTCATGCTCACGCCCGAACAGCTCAAACGGCCCCGACGCATACACATCCAGGCTGTCGCTGGTGGTGTCGCCGGTGTATTTGGCGGCATAGATCGAACTGGCTGTCGCGGAATCCTGGGAGATGTAGCCCAGTGGTGCGTCATAGCCGTTGACCTGATGGTTGTACTGGCCTTTGGTGACCCAGCCGTTGTCGAAGCTGTGTTCCAGGGTGGCGAATACGGTGTGGCTGTATTGTTGCCATGAGCCCCATTTTGGCCCGTTGTTGAACGAGCGCGGCAGGTCGAGTTTGTTGCCGGTGGCGTCGAAGATGGTGCGGGTGCCGGTCCAGCTGGAACCTTTGGGGTCGCTGTCCTGGTAGTCGGCGCCCAGGGTCAGCAGGGTGTCCGGGGTCAGGTCGACTTCGAGGATGCCGTAGAGCACGCTGGTCTTGCGCGAGTAGTGATCCAGGAACGATTTTTTGTCCTGATAGGCGGCCACTGCGCGACCGCGCACGTTACCGGTGTCGGTCAGGGGGCCGCTGACGTCGACCTGCGAACGGTAGTTATCCCAGGAGCCCGCACCCAGTTCGATGCTGCTCTTGAACTCGGAAGTCGGCTTCTTGCGGATCAGGTTGATGGTGCCGCCAGGGCCGCCGGCACCGGTCAGCAGGCCGGTAGCGCCCTTCAGCACTTCGACGCGGTCGTAGATCGCCATGTCCGTCATGGTCTGGCCCGCTGAGTATTGAGCATCACGCAGGGTCGGTATGCCGTCGTACTGGAAGTTCTCGATGGAGAAACCGCGCGAGTAATAGTTGGTGCGTTCGGTGTCGTAGGTCGACACGGTGATGCCCGGTGTGTGGCGCATTACGTCGTCAATCGACTTGAGGCCGAAGTCATCCATGACCTGGCGGGTGACCACCGAGATCGATTGCGGAGTCTCCCGTGGCGTCAGCACCAGGCGCGTGGCCGTGGCAATGGTGCCTGGGGTGTACGAGCCCGTGCCTTCGGTGACAGTGCCCAGTTGGTTGGCGTTGACCTGAGTGGTCTGCAACTCCATTTTGCCGTCCTGTGAGACCGGTTTGGCCACCACGCGATAGCCGCCCGGCTCACGCTCTGCCTGTAAATTCGCTGGGGCCAGCAGGCGCTCAAGGCCTTCATCCACAGAGAAACTGCCCTTCAAACCCTTGCTCTGAATGCCGGCAGCCAGCGCGGAATCGATACCGATCATCACACCCGCTTGCTGCCCAAACGCACCCAACACACGGTCAAGACTGCCGGGCGAAATGTCATACGCCCGGGGCTGGGATTGTTCCTGGGCGGGCGCCGCCGTGGCGGCCATGACGCTGTGGCTGGCGGTTGCCACCGATAAACCGAGGATAACGGTGCGCAAAGCGCTGACGCGGCTGAGCATAAAGACTGTCCTGTCGTGAAAGGGTTGGGTGGACGCTTTTTTCTGCGTCTTACCCGTCTTGATGCTCGAGACTCAAAAAACTGCCACGCGATGTAAAAATAATTTCAGGTCAGGCCGGCACGACCGTGGCCAGGTAGCCAAACACCCGTTGCACACGAACGGGCAACACTTTGGCCAGCAGGTCCAGGCTGGCCTCGGGATGGTCCAGCGAGAACGAACCCGATACCTGCAAACCCGCCACGACGGGATCGCAGCGCAGTACGCCGCGTCGGTAGCGATCGAGTTGCTCAAGCACCTCGCGCAGTGGCATGCGCTCGGCGATCAACAGGCCTTGGGTCCAGGCGTCGGCGCTGGATGGCACGGCGGCGAGCGGCCCGCCCTGCAGACGGTCGAAACTCAATTTGTGGCCCATGCCGAGCAGGAGGCTCGCGCCGTGCGAAGGTTCGATGGAAGCGCTGCCCGACAGCATCTGCACCTGCGTACCCTGCTGGCGGGGCAAGTCGTGGCTGATGATCATCCGCGACAGCGCCGCCGGGCGTATCCAGCCATTGGCCGTCTGGACCGCGGTGCCAGCGCTTGCCCCAGTGCTTAACAACAACCTGCCGAGGTTGAGTGCCAGGTGGGCACCACGGATATCCACAGCAGTGCGGGTATCCAATTGCAACTCGCCGTTATCGGCCAGGCGCAGATGCCGTCGCTCCCCAGTAGCGGTGTGGTAATCGCTGAACAGCTCCGGCAACAGCACCCGCTCGCGCACGCTCAGACCCAGCGCGGTGGCTACGCTCAAGCCAGCGAACCCCTTGAGGACCGTGCGCCGCGACGGAACACTGCGTGCCCGTAGCAATTGTCGGGCATTGGACGCAGGCAGCGCCTGGGTGTTGAGGCGCATATCGCGGCTGAGCCCGGCCAAACGCTGCCAAGCCAGTTCATGTTGCGGGTTCTCGTTGCGCCATTGCTGGCAGGCATGCTGCTCAGCAGCGCCGCAGGTGCCCGATTGCAGGGCGACCATCCAGTTCAAGGCCTGGTCCAGCACGCATTCGTCCAAGGGTTGATCGTTGGCAGACTTGAAGCGGTTCATGCCGCGTACACCGCCAGGTAGCAATGGCGATAGGCTTTGAGCATGGCTTTTTGCACCACATTCACGCTGAGGTCCATGCGTTCGGCGATCTGTGGATAAGTCAGGCCATCCAGCTGCGACAGCAGGAAAATCTCGCGCACCTTGCTGCCCAACCCATCCAGCACCTGGCCTACGGCATCCAGCGCTTCGAGTACCAGCAAGCGGGTTTCCGGCGAAGGCATGTGCTCGGGCTCCAGGACTGTCAGCGACTGCTCATAGGCACGCTCCAGCGCCTGACGACGGAAATACTGCCCACACAAACGGCTCGCGACCGTCGTGAGATACGCACGCGGCTCACGGAAAACCGGCACGGTGCCGCTGCTCAAGATCCGCACAAAGGTATCCTGCGCCAGGTCCAGGGCCTGCTCCTGCCCGCCCAACTTGCGCCGCAGCAACTGCACTACCCAGCTGTGATGCTGGGCATAGAGCTCGCCCACGACCTGATGGGCAGAAGAAGATGAGGCCATCGGTGTGATATCCAGGGGGACGGCTGCGAAAAGTCACACATGATAATACTTCTCATTAGAGACAGGTTAGGAGTTTCTTACTGAGCGTGGCACCTGCCCTCTTGGACTCCCCCGCACTTCCCATTACCCTGCTCTCCTCTATCAGACATCCGGAAGTCCGATACCCGTGTTCAAGCCACTCGCCGCTCTCGCCCTCGCCTGCGCTCCTCTGCTTGCCACCGCCGCCGACCTGGCCGGTGTCTGGACGGGCACCTTGGGCAAATCCGCCATTACCGTCTGTTTCAACGGTGCCCACGGCGCCAATGGCAGCTATTACTACCAACGCATTCTCACGCCCATTCAGTTGACCCAAGCCAACGCCAGCGAGCCCTGGGTGGAAGAAGGGCAAACCGGTTTCTGGCAGTTGGACGATCCGCAAGGCGACACGTTGACCGGCAGCTGGAGCAAAGCCATTGGCGGCAAAAGCCTGGCGCTGATGCTCAAACGCGCGGACACGGACAGCTGCGCCAGCGACACCTATAACAATCCGCTGGAAGCCACACCGCCTGCGGTGAAGGTCGAGAAGAAGACCTTCGCCGAACACGCCTATCAGGTGAAGACCCAAGGCGGGCAGGTGATCCTGAAACTCGAGGGCGATGGGGAAGCCATCGATAAGATCAACCGGGATCTCGCACGCATGGCCATCAATCCGGATGGCCAGACCGATTTTTATAGAGAGCGGCGTAACTCACTGGACCAAAGCGGCAGCACCAGCACCAGCGAGATCACGGTGGAACCGTTCTACTGGTCATCGCACTGGATCACCGTGCGTTTCTATCGCTGGTCAGCGGGTTACGGGCGCGGGGGGATCAGTTGGGGCCTGCACAGTTGGAACCTGCAATCCGGTGAAAAGGTCGACCCCTGGACCTGGCTGGGCGGCCGTGAGCAATGGGACACGCCCTACTCGGGCCAGGTCAAACTGCCCGCCACCTTCAGCGCCTGGTTGGCCAAACAAACCACCGTCGACGAAGGGTGCCCAGCCGTGACCAGTTACTCCACCTTCGACTTGAGCTTCAACACCCAGGGCCTGCAACTCTCCACACCCGCCCAAGGCGATGGCTGTGACAACGAACTGAGCTTCACGTGGGAACAATTGGAACCGGTGCTGACGGCCCAAGGCAAAGCTGCTGTGCCCAGCTTGAAAGCACCCTAAGCAAGCATTCAGCCTTACAAAAATCCCACACTCGTTCACGAAATATTCAGAAACGCCCACGGATACTAGCCCATTGCAATGACCGTTCCCCCGGACGGTCCTCCTGCCCTGGTAGCCACACTCCATGACGCGTCCTGCTCCCCTGCTGCTCCTGCTGGCTGGTCTGTTGTTCTTCTTTGCCTTGGGCAACCATGAGCTGCAAGGCTCCACCGAAGCCCGGGTCGCCGGGATCGCCATGGCCATGCACTTGGACAATAACTGGGTAGTGCCTCAGTTGTTTCGTGAGCCATTCCTGGAAAAACCGCCTTTGAGCCTGTGGATCGACGCTGGGGCGATTCGCCTGTTCGGCGGCACCACCTGGGCCGTCCGCTTGGCTTCGGCATTTGCAGGTCTGTTCAGCGTGATGCTGCTTTACACGATGCTGCGCAGGTTCGGGCGACCGCAGACGCTGGCGTTCAGCGCGGCGTTGATCCTGGCGACCATGGCCAGCTATTGGAGCAATGCGCGTGGCGTGGGTGAGGATTCGCTGCTCACCCTCGGCGTGACCACCGCGCTGCTGGCGTTCTACCAGGCCGTGCGGCCCGATCGCCAAGGCTCCAGCACCGGCGCATGGGCACTGTTTACCGCCGGGATGGTGATCGCCACCCTCAGCAAAGGCGTGCTGGGCCTGGCGATGCCGGGCATTGTGATTTTCGCGTACCTGGCCAGCACCAGCCTGATGGACAAACGCCTGCAGATTGGCAACTGGCTCAAGCCTGCGCTGTTTACCTTGCTGGCGCTGGTGCCGCTGGTGATCTGGCTAGGGTTCCTGTTCCAGCGCGGCGGCATGCAGGCGGTGGCCGAAGTGTTGCTGACCAACAGCGTCGGCCGTTTCAGCGGCTCGTTTGTCGAGGCCGGGCATTACGAGCCGTTCTACTACTACATCGCCAAGCTGCCCGAGGCGTTCCTGCCCTGGAATATCTTGGTGTATCTGGGCCTGTGGCACTTTCGCAAAAGCCTGGTGCGCAACCGCTACCATCTGTTTTTCAGCATCTGGTTGGTGGCGCAGTTCACCCTGCTGACCCTGGCGTCGAGCAAACGCACCGTTTACCTGATGGCACTCACCCCCGCCGCCGCCGTCCTGGCCGCAGAATATGCACGGGTGTTGCTGGACTGGCTGAAAACCCACAAACCCGCGCTGCATAAACATCACAGAACCGTGGTGGGCGGGGTGTTTACCCTGGCCGTGGGTTGCTACTTGATCGCCGCCTTCTGGTTCGCGCCCAAAGCCGATGTGCGCCAGTCGTTCGTACCGGTGATCAGCCAGGTCCAGGCATTCAGAGACGAAGGTAAGGAAGTGGTGTTGTTCCAGCCCAACGAGCGCATCGCCGGGGCCAGCGTGTTCTACCTGCAGGCCTATTTGCCGATCCTGCAAACCGAGGCCGAGTTGCATCGCTACCTCGGCGCCAAGCCCGGCAACATTGCGTTGCTGGACCATACCAACGACCTGGCCACCCCGGTGAAGGTGATCAAGCAGATGTCGATCAATCGCCAGCCTTACTACTTCGTCGAGCAGTAAGGCCGGCGCGGGGCATCAGTGCTTGGTGAGCTTGTCCAGGTAACCCATGGCAAACGCCGAGACCACGAAGGTCATGTGGATGATCACGTACCACATCAGGTGTTGCGGATCGACGTTCTTGGCGTCCATGAAGATACGCAGCAAGTGGATGGACGAAATCGCCACGATGGAGGCCGCCACTTTCATCTTCAACGACGAAGAGTCCATGGTGCCCAGCCAGTTGAGCTTTTCTTTGTTCTCATCGATATCCAACTGCGAGACGAAGTTCTCGTAGCCGGAGATCATCACCATCACTAACAAGCCACCGACCAGCGCCATGTCGATCAACGACAACAGCAACAGGATCACTTCAGCTTCCAGCATCGTGAAGATATTGGGAATGACGTGAATGATTTCCTGGAAAAACTTCAGCGCCAGGATCAGCAGGCCCAGGGACAGCCCCAGGTAGATCGGCGCCAGCAGCCAGCGTGAGGCGTACATAGTATTTTCGATGAAGCGTTCCATGGGATCTCACACAGCTTGTTTAAAATGGCGGCGAGTATACCAGCCGCCACAAGACACCTGTAATCGCTGGAAAACTGACCTGTGCGGCATCTGTAAGAGAATTTTTCTGCTAGTGTCGAGCCCAATAACAACTCGGCTCGATGACGTCGGACAGGAAAAACTCAGATGATGGATGTGCGATCCCCTTTGGCCAGTATCGGCCTGTGCGCGGCATTGCTGCTGACTGGCGGCTGCTCCCCCAGCGACGAGCAGAAGCAGACCACCCTCGAAGAGAAAACCGCCAAGTTCGAACAATCCCTCGATAGCATCCAGGACCCCAAGCTACGCGACGCCGTCGCTGACCTCGGCGGTTCGCTGCTGTTGCTGGAGCGGGCGCGGGTCAAACTCGCCACCAAGCCCATCGAGGCCGAATACGGCGAGGACACCCTGGCCCTGCTTAAGCACTACGCCACGCCCCAGGCGCTGGTGGACACCTACATCAATGGCCTGTTCGTGCTGCGCAAGACCTCCCACTCCGACTATCTGACCGACCTGCAGCCGGTTTTCCCCTTCAACTTCAACGTCCCCGACCAATTCCCTTTCCCCCACGGGCTGGAATGGCAGTCGGTGACCCTGAGCAACAACAAGGTCATCCCCTTCCAGCCGGAATGGTCGGAAACCGATCCGGGCATCCAACTGAGCCCCAGCAGTTCCAACCTGACCAACCCCGATGACCTGACGGTGACCTACCCGTTCATCGACGGCATCGAGACGGAAAACAAGAGCCAGCCTCAGCCTGTCAGCCTCAAGGGCACGGTTGAAGTGGTCGCGCCGGGCAAGGTGCTGACCTTTGACCTGTCGAAAAAGGACGTGGGCCACAAGCGCACCGAAGGCAACATCACCCTCAATCTGGTCTTGCTGGAAAAAAACTACGCCGAGATCGAGCTGACCAACAGCCAGCCACTGGCGCCGGAAGTGGGCGACGAATCGCCTAATCCGTTGCTGGTGCAGGCGCGGGACACCACCGGGCAATTTCTCACGCGCTCGGGCTCGATCAACGAAAGCAGCGCCCAAGTCGCGTTCTACGAGAAACAGCTGGCCGAGATGCAAAAGCAGAAGGCCTGGTCGCAGGCGTTCGAAAAACAGCTGACCGATGAACAGAAAGCTTTCGAACACAAGCAGGGCAGCCATTACGCCAAGGTGTACTTCAATGGTGTGATCGACAACCTGCAGGTCAACGTGCTGGATTTCTCCACTGCCACGCGCACCCGCAAAGACCTCGACCTGCCGGTGTTGCGCTTCGACAAGAACAGCCTGCAGAAAACCGTACAGGCCCTGCCGATGCCAGTCACCGTGTATGACGACAGCGCCGCCAGTTGGCTCAAAGACGCGAGCATGACCGAAGACCAGCTGAAAAACAGCGTGACCATCAGCCAGTCGGTCGAGGACGCCAGCGCGGCGCACATCGTGTTCGACCACCCGTTCACCTTCAATGACGACCTGGTGGGCAGCGAGCGCAACAGCAGCGAATCACCGGTGACCTTCTTCACCGCCGACGAAAAAGGCGAGCGTGGCGAGCCGATCGAATTGCCGACCGAGGCCTTCGAACTGAACCCGGCACGTGGCACCCTGACCTATGACCTGAACCTGTTCCCGGAAAACCCGGCCTTTGTGGTGGGCTCGATTCCGCTGTTCCTGGCGACCATCGATAAAAACGAGATTGACGCGAACAAGCTGCCCAAAGGGCTCGAACTCAAAGACAACGCGCTGATTGTCGACCAGAAGGCCTTCCCTGCCGACAGCTGGCGCTTCTACGCCAAGGACGCCAGCGGCAATTACCTCAAGGAAATCCTCGGCGTCAGCCACCGCGCCGAGGAATACGGTACGGCGATGTTTGACGTGCATTACTTCTACGGCCAGCCGACCACCCTGGAAAGCTACCAGCGCACCGACCTGAGCACCGTGCAATACGGCTTCGAGGTCAAGCTGGACAAGCCCGAGAGCAAATAGCGGTCAGTGCTGGGTGTTCCCGTTCAGCGCTCGCAGATGGGCCTGCATGTGCAGGCACCAGATCTGCGGGTCAGCCGCCGTCTCGTAGCCGTGCTGCGTCAGGCTGTCGACGATGGACTCCAGCATATTTTCCGCCACGAAGGGCCCTGGAAACGGGCCTTGGGACTTGATGGTGGAAGGCTGTTCACCGGTCATTCCGGCGGCAAACAATAACGTCCACATCCCGTTATCCCCCGCAAGAGGGCGAATGGAACATTCGATACGGGTGACCAGGCCGAAGCACTGGCGGGTAAGGCAAAGGTTGCGCGGCATGGCGGCGACCCTCGGTAGATCGGTGTTCAACCTGCGCCTGGGCGAGGCTGTTTCTATCCAGCGACTCCTGTGGATATCCCTTGAGCACAGAATAGAAGAAAACTACGACAAACCAAGGTTGTAGAGACCAACGGGCGTTGGCCCTTCAACTGCGCCAAATTTGTGACGGTTCTGCTCATATTGTGGTGAGCGGGCTTTTTGTGGCTATGGGCTTGTTGTGGTGAGCGGGCTTGCCCCGCGTTGGGCTGCGCAGCAGCCCCAATAGGACCGCTGCGGTGTGCCAGTGAGATTGAATTGTTTGGTTTTGGGGCTGCTTCGCNNGGCAAGCCCGCTCACTACACATCAAGTCGGCTTGGCTTCGGCCAGCGCCTGCTGGGCCAGCTCCTTCTCCGCCTCCTTCAGATCCTCTTCGCTGATCATCTCGGCAATCGCGCGCAACCGCTCGACTACGCGCGCGTTCACCGTGCCTTCCGGGAATTGCCCCTCGGCATCCGGCTCACCCGCATCCTCGCCCACCAGCAGGCTCAGCGCTTCGTCGGCCTGGCGCACGGCATAGATGTGGAACTGCCCGGCGCGCACGGCCTGCAACACCTTCTCATCGAGCATCAACGTGGCAACGTTGGCCTGGGGAATGATCGCCCCCTGCTCGCCGGTCAAACCGCGCGCTTCACACAGGCGGAAGAAACCTTCGATCTTCTCGTTGACCCCGCCCACCGCCTGCACTTCACCAAACTGGTTGATCGAGCCGGTGATGGCAAAGCACTGCTTGAGCGGCGTTTTCGACAACGCCGAGATCAAGGTGCACGCCTCGCCCAGGGACGCACTGTCGCCGTCCACATAGCCGTAGGATTGCTCCAGCGCGATACTCGCCGAGATCGCCAGCGGGAATTCCTGGGCATAGCGGCTGCCCAGGTAACCGGTGAGGATCATCACGCCCTTGGAGTGGATCGGCTGGCCGAGGTTGACCTCACGCTCGATGTCGACAATACCGCTGCCGCCCGGATACACCGTGGCGGAAATCCGCGCCGGTACGCCAAAGGCCGAGTCACCGACTTCCAGCACCGTCAGCCCGTTGCACTTGCCCACCGCCGCACCGGCCGTGTCGATGAGGATGACCCCGGCGAGCATGTCGTCGAGAATCCGCGCCGACACGCGCCCAGTGCGCGTCGCCTTGGCCTTGAGGGCGCGCTCGATATGGCCGGCATCGGTCATCTCGTCGCCCGCCAGGTGGCGAATGAAATCCGCCTCGCTGACCAGCTGGAACAAATCACCAATACGCGCCGACAAACGGCCCTGATGCTCTGCCAGCCGCGCGCTGTAAGTGGCCAACCGCGCCACCGCATCCGACGTCAGCGGCGCCATGCCTTCTTCCGAGGTGCGGGTTTTGAGCAACTGGGCAAACTGCTCCAGGCTTTCGTCGACCATCGGGATGTCTTCGTCGAAGTCCACCAATACGCGGAACATCTCCTGGAAATCCGGATCGGCGTCCTGCAACGCGTAGTACAGCTGACGCGAACCGATGATGATCACCTTGACCTGCAACGGGATCATCTGCGGGTTGAGGGTCACGGTGGCCAGGCGGCCCAGTTCGCCCAGCGGTGATTCCATCTTCAGTTTGCGCGACTGCAGGGAACGCTTGAGCGCGTCCCACACAAACGGCTCGCTGAGCATTTTTTCGGCTTCCAGGATCAGGAAACCGCCGTTGGCACGGTGCAGCGCGCCCGGACGCAGCTGGCGATAAGTGGTGTAGAGCGCGCCCTGGTCGGTGCTGTATTCGATGCGGCCGAACAGGTTGTCGTAGGTCGGGTGCGGTTCAAACACCACCGGGGCGCCACCGTTGACCGGATGGCCCACCACCAGGCTTGGGCAGTACTGTTCTTCCAGCAGCTTGCGCGCCTGGGCGTCGGTCTTGGCGTCGTCCACCAATTGCTCGACCACGGTCTTGAGCAGGTACACCTGCATGGCTTGCAGGTAACCGCAGACAGCGGCGTTTTCTGCGTACTTTTCCGACAGCGGTGCAAGCAACGGCTGCAGCGCCAGGGTAATGGTTTCTTCGTTGAACTGACGCAGTTGGTTGTTCGACTCACGCTTCCACTGCGGCAGGCTGGCCAGTTCTTCGTTGAGGCGCTCTTCCAGCTCGGAAATGTCGGTGTGGAAACGCTCGCGATCGGCTTCCGGCAACTGCGAGAACTCAGCCTCGTCCAGCGCCTTGCCGTCGAGCATCGGCGTGAAGGCGATGTTGGTGCTGTCACGGTAGAGCGCCACGTCCTTTTCCAGGGCCAGGCGTTCGATCACGTCCAAGGCCTTGTCGTAGCGCTGGTTGAAGGCGCGGTCGATGGCGCTTTTGCGCTGTTGATACGTCGGGTGTTCGAAGACCGCCGGAAAGGTGGCGACGAGGTTGTCGACCAAACCGTTGATGTCGTTGATGAACGCCGCCGCAGCGCCGCCCGGTAATTCCAGGGCACGGGGTTCGCGAGGCTCATCGAAATTATTCACATAGACCCAATCCGCCGGGGTCTGCAGGCGCTTGCCTTCGGCTTTCAGGTAGCGCTTGACGAACGAAAAGCGGCCGGTACCCGGCTCGCCCATGACAAACACGTTGTAACCGGGGCGTGGCATGGCCACACCGAACTGCAAGGCTTCAACCGCACGTTCCTGGCCAAGCACACCGCGAAAGGGCTCCAAATCATTGGTGGTCGAGAAGCTGAACTGTTCAGCGGAGAAAGGGCGAGTCAGCGCTTCGGGCGCTAGACGCAAGCTGGCAGCAACAGGATCAGGCATCGGGCTTCCTTACATCAGGCGGGGCAGATAACGGCATTCTGGCTCCCGGTTACGCACCATGGCAAGGCGCGCTTTCGGGAAAGCATAGACAGGGGATGCGTCCTACAAAAAAATCGCGACAACGCTGATTGTTTTATAAAAATGCACGGAACCCTTGGAACGTGCCTAAACTCCAAACTGCGCGGGTTGGACTAATAACTGGCCCCTAGGGCGCTGCGACGCGCCTGAACCCTTGTCCATTGGTTTGCACACAAAGAGAACAAAGCTATGAAACGGATCCTTCTCGGTACTCTCTTCACCGTCGTCTCCCTCAATGCAATGGCAGAAGCACCAGGTGGCCCGAACTGCGGTTGGGGCAACATGTTGTTCGAAGGCCAGCGCGGCACGCCAGCTCACTTCCTGGCTTCCACCACCAACGGTACGTCGGGTAACGCCACCTTCGGCATGACCTCGGGCACCAACGGTTGCAGCACCAACAGCGCCCTGACCTACGGCGGCAAGTCCTGGATTGCCATGAATGGCATGATGAACGAGCTGTCCGAAGACATGGCCAAGGGTAACGGCGAAGCGCTGACCACCTACGCCGTGGTACTGGGTGTGGCACCGGAAGATCGCGAGCACTTCGCGGCCGTGACCCACGAGCACTTCCAGCAGATCTTCAGCAAGGCTGACGTGACCGCTGACGACGTGCACAACAACACCATTGCCGTACTGAAAAGCGATGCCCGTCTGGCGAAATACGCAACCCAGGCTTAAGCTCGACCGACCCGCGCCTACCCAGGCGCGGGCACTATTTTTTGGACCCGCCTCCCCTTTGGGTCTTTTTTATATCCGACTTAAGTTGCCCCTATGCTCAAACGCTTTGCCTGGATGGCACTCTTCGCCTGCGCCCCGCTGTACGCGGCCCCGCACCTTGATGATCAACGTTTGCAGCAATTGGCCAATGATCCGTTCTGGCTTTCGCTGGGCCATTACGAAGCCGGCAAGATCAGTGGCTGGCGCAGTTACGTCAGCGACAAAAAGTTCTTCCTCGCACCCGATGGCGCCCACCACCCGGACGCCGAACTCAAGGCCACCGTTGATGCGCTCTACGCACCGGCCAGCCTGGGTGAAAAACACGCCCAATGCGTTTACCCCGCTCGGACCCGCTGGCTCAAGGATCAGTTGCACCTCACTGACCTGCCTGCCGTGGACTGCACAGAATTCAAGCAATGGTTCAAGGACGTCGCCCCCCATAGCGCGGTGATGATCTTCCCGGCGGCCTACCTCAACAGCCCGTCGTCGATGTTCGGCCACACGTTGCTGCGCATAGACCAGGCCGACGTGCAAAGCAACAACACTGCCCTGCTCAGCTATGCGATCAACTTCGGCGCCTACATCGAAGGCTCCGACAACAGCATTCTTTACGCCTGGAAAGGCCTGATGGGCGGTTATCCAGGCCTGTTCGCCCTGGTGCCTTACCAAGAAAAGCTGTCGGAGTACCGCAGCCTTGAGAACCGCGACCTGTGGGAATACCGCCTCAACCTCACGCAAGTCGAGACTGAGCGCATGGTCGAGCACGTGTGGGAGCTAAAGCAGATCCAGTTCGACTACTTCTTCTTTGACGAAAACTGCTCCTATCGCTTGCTGGAACTGCTGCAAGTGGCGCGTCCCGGCCTGCGCCTGACCGAACAATTTCCGCTCACCGCCATCCCGACCGACACCGTAAAGGCCGTGAAAGACGCAGGTCTGGTAGAGAGGATCGATTACCGCCCCTCCCGTGAGCGCGAGCTGCTGGAGCGCGCCAAGCCGCTGGACAGCGACGAGCAGCAATGGGTATTGAAGGTCAGCGACGACCAGAAGCAATTGCAGGACCCCGCCTTCAAGGCCATCGCTAAAGATCGCCAGGCCCTGATCATCGACGCCGCCTACCGCCTCGGCCGCTACCGCGCCAATGGTCTGGAACGCGACACCGCCCGCTCCCAGCGCAGCTTTGAACTGCTACGCGCGATCAACCAGAACCCGGCGCCCGACCTCAAGATCACTCCACCCGGCCTGCCGGAAAACGGCCATGAATCACGCACTTGGCAAGCCGGTATCGGCACCCGTGGCGACAAGGCCTTCGGTGAATACGGCCTGCGCATGGCCTACCACGACCTCAACGACAACGCCGAAGGTTTCCCCCTGGGCGCACAGATCGAAATCCTGCAGATGAAACTGCGCCAGTACGAAGGCAACCACTGGCAACTGCAGCAACTGGACCTGGCCACCATCCGCTCCCTGACCCCACGCAACGCCTTGTTGCAACCATGGTCATGGCAAGTTACCGGCGGCCTGGAACGCGTACCGGGCAAACACGACGACGAAACCCTGGTCGCCCACGTCAACGGCGGCGCCGGCGGCACTTGGCAACTGAGCGACGACATGCTCGGCTTCGCCCTCGGCACCGTGCGCGTGGAGCACAACAATGACTTCAACGAAGCCATCTCCCCCGCGGCCGGGTTCAACACCGGCGTACTGTGGAAAAACCCGCTGGGTAACCTGAGCCTGGAAGCCAAGGGTGATTTCTTCACCAATGGCGAAGTGCGCCGTAGCATCAGCCTGAATCAGCAGTGGGAATTATCGCGCAACCTGGGACTGCGCCTGAGCGCACAGCGTGAGTACAGCCACTTGTCGACGCCGGTGAATGAAGTGATGCTTGAGGTGAAGTGGTATCACTACTAACTAAAACCTGGCCGAGATCAAAATGTGGGAGGGGGCTTGCTCCCGATAGCGGAGTGTCAGAATCAGATGTACTAACTGACACACTGCCATCGGGGGCAAGCCCCCTCCCACACTTGGCGCGCGTCTATTGAGACACTCACCGCAGCCCAACACCCTTCTCACCTCCCTTTCACACCTCCCCGACAATTCTCTATCTAGACTTCTCCCCATCAGCCGTGAAACGGCCAGGGAGTACGCCATGTGGCGGTATGCGGTAATGCTGTGTGCAGTAGCGTGGTTGGCCGGTTGCCAATCCACCCATCAGGAGTTGCTGGCCAAGGGTTATCCACCGGCGTTTGCCGATGGTTTTGATGACGGTTGCAGCAGCGGTCGCCAGGCCGCTGGGGTGATCAGCGGGGAGTTTCGCAAGAATGTGCCGCGTTATCTGAAGGACCGTGAATACTCCGAAGGCTGGGAGGACGGTTTCCGTCAGTGCAAGGCCATGCGCGAGAACGAAGAGTTGCGTGACTACAAGGACAACCACTGGGATGACCGCGAGCGCGCCTGGCAGCAGGAGAAAAACCGCGACGCCGCCAGGGCCTATCGTTCGCAATAGGTCATTTCCAGACATCCAGCGAAACTAAAGCGCGGCGACCATGGCCCAAACTCCAGAGAGGGAGAACGTCATGAGCCGAGCTTTTGTAAACGAGGACAACGCTGCCGCCCAGGCTGATCAGCCAGTGGAACGTCAGGTGAGCGAGCAGCCCAATCGCCTGACTGCGCAAGGTTTGGCGCAATTGCAGGCCAAGGTTGCGCAGTTGCAGCACGAATACAGTCTCGAATCTGCCAAGGGCGATAAACAGCGTCAGGCGGACCTTGAGCGGGATCTGCGCTACTTCAACCAGCGGGTGCAAAGCGCCCAGGTGGTCGCGCCGGCCACCTCCACCAACAAGGTGCAGATCGGCAGTTGGGTGACCTTCGCCAATGAGCAGGACGAACAACAACGCATCCAGTTGGTCGGTGAAGACCAGGCCGATGCGGGCGCAGGCTTGATCAACTGGGGTTCGCCCCTGGGCCGCGCCTTGCTGGGCGCCCAGGTGGGTGACGAGGTGCTGTGGCAGCGCCCCGTCGGCGATCAGTTGATCGAAGTGCTGCGGATCGAACCCGAGGCTTAGACGATGCCTTGGGCCAGCATCGCGTCGGCGACTTTGACGAAGCCGGCGATGTTCGCGCCTTTCACGTAGTTGATCCGGCCGTTTTCTTCGCCGTAGTGCACGCACGCATGGTGGATCGATTGCATGATGTTATGCAGCTTGCTGTCCACTTCACCGGCGGTCCACAGCAGGCGCATGGCGTTCTGCGACATTTCCAGGCCACTTACGGCCACGCCGCCAGCGTTAGAAGCTTTACCCGGCGCGAACAGGGTGCCCGCCTCGATAAAGATATCCACAGCCTCGAGCGTGGTCGGCATGTTGGCGCCTTCGGCCACGCAGATGCAGCCATTGCGCAGCAAAGCGCGGGCGGCGTCGGCATCCAGTTCGTTCTGGGTGGCGCAGGGCAACGCGATGTCGCAAGCCAGTTCCCATGGAGTCTGGCCTTTGCGGAACTCCAGGCCGAAACGCTCGGCCAGTTCGCTGATGCGGCCGCGCTGGACGTTTTTCAGTTCCAGCAGGGCCGACCATTGCTCTTCGGTCAAACCGCTTTCGGCGTAAAGGGTGCCTTCGGAGTCGGACAGGGAAATCACCTTGCCGCCCAGGTCCATGACCTTGCGCGCCGCGTATTGCGCCACGTTGCCCGAACCCGACACCGCCACGCGCTTGCCTTCAACCTTCTGGCCGTTGCGCTTGAGCATTTCCTCGGCGAAGTACACGCAGCCGAAACCGGTGGCTTCAGGGCGGATCAGGCTGCCGCCGTAGGTCATGCCCTTGCCGGTCAGCACGGAGGTGAACTGGTTGCTCAGGCGCTTGTACTGGCCAAACATAAAGCCGATTTCACGGGCGCCGACGCCGATATCGCCGGCCGGCACGTCCACGTCCGCGCCGATGTGGCGATACAGCTCGCTCATAAAGGCCTGGCAGAAGCGCATGACTTCAGCGTCGCTCTTGCCCTTGGGGTCGAAGTCCGAGCCGCCTTTGCCGCCGCCCATGGGCAGCGAGGTCAGGGAGTTCTTGAAGGTCTGCTCGAAGGCGAGGAACTTCAACACGCCCAGGTTCACCGATGGATGGAAGCGCAGGCCGCCTTTGTAAGGGCCAATGGCGCTGTTCATCTGGATGCGGAAACCGCGATTGACCTGGACCTTGCCATGATCATCCACCCACGACACCCGGAAGGTAATCGCGCGTTCCGGCTCGCAGATGCGCTCCAGGATGCCCGAGGTCAGGTAGTGGGGGTTGGCTTCAAGAAACGGCCACAGGCTGCGTAGGACTTCTTCCACAGCTTGGTGGAATTCCGGCTGGTCGGGGTCGCGTTTCTTGAGGCGGGCAAGGAAGGATTCGACGGATTCGATCATGAAAAGTCTCGGCAAATTTTTAGTTGTTAACGGAGATTGAGCCGGACTTTATCAATTCATTCCGCACTGCGACAGGGCAAAATGTCGCCTTTGTGAATTTAAATGGTGCGTTTTATATAACTGTATCCAGTTTCAGGGGCTTTTATGCACCTTTTCAGGGAGCAAGCCCGAACCGCGCGCACCATCAAATTCCAGGCAAAAAAAGCGGAGCCCGAAGGCTCCGCTCTTTCAAACCACCAACACGAATCAGGCCAGTTTTTTGTGACGCACACGGTGCGGCTGGGCAGCAGCGTCGCCCAAGCGCTTTTTACGGTCCGCTTCGTACTCGGTGTAGTTACCTTCGAAGAACACCGCTTGCGAGTCGTCTTCGTACGCCAGGATGTGGGTCGCGACGCGGTCAAGGAACCACCGATCGTGAGAGATCACAATGGCGGCGCCCGGGAAGTCCAGCAGGGCTTCTTCCAGGGAACGCAGGGTTTCAACGTCGAGGTCGTTGGACGGTTCGTCGAGCAGCAGGACGTTGCCGCCCTCTTTCAGGGTCAGGGCCAGGTGCAAGCGACCGCGCTCACCACCGGACAGGTCCTTGACGAACTTCTGCTGGTCGCCGCCCTTGAAGTTGAAACGACCGACGTAGGTACGCGACGGGATTTCATAGTTGCCAATGCGGATCTGGTCGGAACCGTCGGAAATCTGCTGGAACACAGTCTTGCTGCCATCCAGGTCTTCACGGCTCTGATCAACGCAAGCAAGTTGCACGGTTTCGCCGACTTCGATGGTGCCCGAATCCGGGGTTTCCTTGCCCATCAACATGCGGAACAGCGTGGATTTACCCGCACCGTTGCCACCGATAACGCCGACGATCGCGCCTTTTGGCATGGAGAACGACAGGTTGTCGATCAGCACGCGGTCGCCATAGCCTTTGGAAACGTTCTTGAACTCGATGACCTTGTCACCCAGGCGCGGGCCGGCCGGGATGTAGATCTCGTTGGTTTCCGAACGCTTCTGGAATTCCTGGGATTGCATTTCTTCAAAGCGTTGCAGACGTGCCTTGGATTTGGACTGGCGGGCCTTGGCGCCTTTGCGCACCCACTCCAGTTCTTCTTTCATGGCCTTTTCATGGGCCGATTGCTGCTTGGATTCGGCGGCCAGACGGTCGGACTTGGCTTCCAGCCAACCGGAGTAGTTGCCCTCGTAAGGGATACCGGCGCCACGGTCGAGCTCGAGGATCCAGCCGGCCACGTTGTCCAGGAAGTACCGGTCGTGCGTGATCGCGACCACGGTGCCTGGGAAGTCGTGTAGGAAGTGTTCCAGCCAGGCGACAGAATCGGCGTCCAAGTGGTTGGTAGGTTCGTCGAGCAGCAGCATGTCGGGGGCCGACAGCAGCAGGCGGCACAGGGCCACACGACGTTTTTCACCACCGGACAGGTGTTCGACCTTGGCGTCCCACGCCGGCAGGCGCAGTGCATCGGCGGCGACTTCCAGCTGGCGCTCCAGGTTGTGACCATCGCTGGCTTGCAGGATGGCTTCGAGCTTGGCCTGTTCGGCGGCCAGTTTGTCGAAGTCGGCATCTTCTTCAGCGTACGCCGCGTAGACCTCGTCCAGGCGCGCCTGGGCGTTCTTGATCACGCTGACGGCTTCTTCCACCACTTCACGCACGGTCTTGGTCGGGTCCAGGATCGGCTCTTGCGGCAGGTAGCCGATGTTCAGGTCAGGCATCGGGCGGGCTTCGCCTTCGAACTCGGTGTCGACGCCGGCCATGATTTTCAACAGGGTGGATTTACCCGAACCGTTCAGGCCGAGCACGCCGATCTTGGCGCCTGGGAAGAAGGACAGCGAAATGTTTTTCAGGATTTCCCGCTTCGGAGGGACAACTTTGCCCAGCCGATGCATGGTGAAGACGTATTGAGCCAAAATGTGGACCTCATAAAAGTAAGAACAGGCCTACGTAGCGTCATGGCGCTGTACATAGTGTTGCGAATCCTCAAGGTTAACCTAAGTGACCGAGCGTATCGAAGCCTATCTGTTAGATTAGCCGGCCAAAACCCTCAGGGGTTCCAGGAGACACCCTTCATGCTTGGCGTCCTATCCGCACTCGGGCTACTGCTATTAATGCCGGGGCCTACCAACACGCTGCTGCTGCGTTCGGGGTTACTCGTGGGATTCCGGAGCGCCTGGCCGCTGAGCCTGCTGGAATGCCTGGCCTACCTCACGCAGATCTCGTTTTGGGGCTACCTGCTCAGCCATATCGGCGACAACGCGCCCTGGGGCCTGAAGCTCGTGCAGTTTGCTTCGGTCTGTTATTTGATCAGGACTTGCTACCTCTTGTGGTGCCATCCCGACGAAACACTCCACACCGAGCCCGAGGCGCGAGTCTCCACGCTTAGCTTCTTTTTGCTCACGCTGATCAACCCCAAGGGATTACTGATCGTGTCGTTTATCGTCCCGATGCAGACGTTCGCAGAGTTAAACCTGTACGTGCATTTCGTCGCGCAGTTCACCGCCGTGGTGATACCGGTGGGCTGTGCCTGGGTGCTGCTGGGGGCCCGTATCAAACGCGGCGGGTATGCGTGGTTGACGCCGCACGCCATCAACCGCACGGCCTCTGTGGTTATCAGCCTGTTCACGCTGGCGATCCTGACGCGGCTGGCGGACAGCCTGATCCACGCCGGCAAGGCTCTTTAGCACCCGCCAGGCGGGGCTGGCACTTTGCCACAACTCAAGGCATGCTAGCCGCCCTCCGGGCGTCCGGCTTATAGTGCACGTCGCGCGCCAGTCCAGCCAAACCGCAGGATCACAGCTTGTCCAAAGTCACGCCGCCAACTCCCCTGCGCGCCGCTCATATAGCGCCGGGAGCGCCCCTGCACGGCACCCTCAAAGGCGCATTGGCGACGCTCGTCCTTATGCTGCTCGCGTTATTGTTCTGGCAGTTGCTCGACCAGCTCCAGCAAAACCAGAAAAACCAGCAGCAATACACCATCGACTACAGTGCCGACCTGGCTGAACAGATCAGCCTGAACATGGCCCTCAGCGCAAAAATCGCCCTGAACCTGCTGCCGATGGTCGAGCCACCGCGTGACAGCGAACAGCAACAGGCCCTGATGCGCACCTTGCAACGCTCGCTGCCGGAGCTTCGCAGTGTCGCCCTGCTCGCCCCCAGCGGCGCGATGATCAGTGACAGCGCCACCGACAGCCAGGACGCTGCCTGGCTGGCAGAACTGGTGCAACGCAGCCACGCCCAATCCTATTACCTGAGCAACAGCAACGACGGCACGATTATCTATCTGTTGCTGCACCAACCCAGCGGCGGCTCGCGGATGTATTGGGCGCTGCGCCTGGCCCCCAATTACCTGAGCAACCTCACCCGCCAGGACGGCCAGGGCCAGCGCCCGCTGTGGGTCATCGAGAATCGCGTCAACCACCGCGTTGTCAGCCGGGACAGCGGCATGCCCGCGCAGTGGGCGTCTGCGTTGACGCCGGACGAGCTGAATAAAAGCGTACTGGTCACGCCCCTGAGCAAAAGCGACTGGCAACTGCGCGGGCTGTTCGACCGGACGGCGGTGCTGGAACAACTGCTGCCGGCGTTCATCGGTAAATGCCTGCTGGGCCTGGCGTTCTCGCTGATCCCAGTGATCGTGCTGTTGAACATGCGTCGCCGCCAGCGCCAGGTGCATGAAGGCCGCCGGCGCTACCAGGACATTTTCGAAGGCACCGGCGTGGCCTTGTGCGTGCTCGACCTGTCGGGCCTGAATGCCTTCTTCGACAAGACCCGGCTGGAGACCCGCGAGCAACTGCACGCCTGGCTGCAGGACAACCCTAACGAGCGCCAGCAACTGCTCAAGGAACTGCGCATCACCGAGGTCAACCAGGTGGCGGTGCGCTTGCTGAATGTGGGTTCCTGCGAAGAAGCCTGGGAGCGCCTGATCGATGACTGCCCGCGCAATGCCACGTCCATCGGCTACCAGATTCTTGAGGCGGTGCTGACCCAGCAGAACCAGTTGGAACTGGAAATCCAGCTCAAGGACGTGGCCGGCAACGAGCAATACCTGTGGCTGGTAATGCGTCTGCCGGAACAGCAGGACGATTTCAAGGCAGTGATCCTCAGCATCAGCGATATCACCAGCCGCAAGTTGATCGAGTTGTCACTGGTGGAGCGCGAGAGCTTCTGGTCCGACGTGGTACGCACCGTCCCCGACCACCTGTATGTGCAGGACGTGATCAGCCAGCGCATGATCTTCAGCAACCATCACCTGGGCCACACCCTCGGCTACAACAAGGCCGAACTGCAGCAAATGGGCGAGTACTTCTGGGAAATCCTGCTGCACCCCGAAGACGCCGAGCATTACCACGACCTGCGCCAGCAGCAGCGCCAGATCGGCTACACCACCCAATTGCAATGCCAACTGCGCTTCCGTCACCGCAATAACCAATGGCGGCGCTTTGATATCCGCGAGCAGGCCCTGGCCCGCGACAAGACGGCGCAGATCACCCGTATCATCGGCGTGGCCAAGGACATCACCGACCAGATCGAGGCCAGCGAATCCCTGCGTGACAGCGAACAGCGCTACCGCATGCTGGCCGAAAGCATCAGCGACGTGATCTGCTCCACCGACAGCCAGTTGGCCCTCAACTACATCAGCCCTTCGGTCAACGCCGTGCTGGGTTATGACGTGGACTGGGTGTTCAAGAACGGCTGGCAGTCGATCATCGCCAACCCGCAGCAACTGACCGGCATTTACAGCCTGGTGGAACAGGTCAGCCGCTCGCTGGGCGATCCTGAGGCGCTGAACCGGCTGCGTGATGAGATCCAGACTCAACTGTTCCTGTTCGACTGCTTGCGCGCAGACGGTCGCAAAGTGCCGATCGAGCTGCGCCTGGTGCTGGTGTGGGACGAACACGGCGCGTTCGAGGGCATCCTTGGCGTGGGCCGCGACATCAGCCAGCAACGCCGCGCCGAGAAAGACCTGCGCATGGCGGCCACGGTATTCGAACACTCGACCTCGGCGATCCTGATCACTGACCCTGCCGGCTATATCGTGCAGGCCAACGAGGCGTTCAGCCGGGTCAGCGGCTATGCGGTCAGCGATGTGCTCGACCAGTTGCCGAACATGCTCACCGTCGACGAACAGCAGGAAGCCCACCTGCGCTACGTGCTCAAGCAACTGCACCAGCACAGCACCTGGGAAGGCGAAGTGTGGCTCAAGCGCCGCAACGGCGAGCATTACCCGGCGTGGGTGGGCATTACCGCCGTGTTCGACGATGAAGGCGACTTGGCCAGCTATGTGTGTTTCTTCAGTGACATCAGCGAGCGCAAGGCCAGCGAGCAGCGCATCCACCGCCTGGCCTACTACGACGCCCTGACCCACCTGCCCAACCGCACGCTGTTCCAGGATCGCCTGCACACCGCGTTGCAGTCGGCCGAACGGCAGAAGTCGTGGGTGGTGCTGATGTTCCTCGACCTCGACCGTTTCAAACCGATCAACGATTCCCTGGGCCACGCCGCCGGCGACCGCATGCTCAAGGAAATGGCCACGCGCCTGCTGGGTTGCGTGGCCGAAGACGACACCGTGGCGCGCATGGGCGGCGACGAGTTCACCTTGCTCCTGCAACCCAGGGTCAACCGTGAATTGGCGCTGAACCGCGCGATTCATGTGGCCGAGCAGATCCTCGCCAGCCTGGTGAAACCCTTTGTACTGGAGGGCCGCGAGTTTTTTGTCACCGCCAGTATCGGCATCGCCCTGAGCCCTCAGGACGGCAACGAGCTGAGCCAGTTGATGAAAAACGCCGACACCGCGATGTATCACGCCAAGGAACGCGGCAAGAACAACTTCCAGTTCTACCAGGCCGACATGAACGCCAGCGCCCTGGAACGCCTGGAGTTGGAAAGCGACCTGCGCCACGCCCTGGACCAGAATGAATTCGTACTCTATTACCAACCGCAGTTCAGCGGCGACGGCAAACGCCTGACCGGCGCCGAAGCCCTGCTGCGCTGGCGTCACCCACGTCGCGGCCTGGTGCCGCCGGGGGATTTCATCCCGGTGCTGGAGGAATTGGGCCTGGTGGTGGACGTGGGCGATTGGGTGATCAGCGAAGCCTGTCGCCAGCTCAAGACCTGGCACCAGAACAAGGTGCGCGTGCCGAAAGTCTCGGTGAACATCTCGGCGCGGCAGTTCTCCGACGGCCAGTTGGGCACCCGTATCGCCACCATCCTCAAGGACACTGGCCTGCCGCCGGCGTGCCTGGAGCTGGAGTTGACCGAAAGTATCCTGATGCGTGAGGTCAACGAGGCCATGCAAATCCTCGACAGCCTGAAAAACCTGGGCCTGAGTATTGCGGTTGACGACTTCGGTACCGGTTATTCGTCGCTCAACTACCTCAAGCAATTCCCGATCGACGTGCTGAAAATCGACCGCACCTTCGTTGATGGCCTGCCGTCAGGCGAGCAAGACGCCCAGATCGCCCGCGCCATTATCGCCATGGCCCACAGCCTGAACCTGGCGGTGATCGCCGAGGGTGTGGAAACCCATGAGCAGCTGGACTTCCTGCGTGAGCATGGTTGCGATGAAGTGCAAGGCTACCTGTTCGGGCGGCCGATGCCGGCGAATCGGTTCGAGGCGCAGTTCAGCAATGATGCGCTGTTCATGTTCGATTGATCCTCTAGTGGGCTGACTTCCCTGTGGCGAGGGAGCTTGCTCCCGCTGGGGCGCGAAGCGGCCCCTCTTTTTTGGGACTGCTGCGCAGTCCAGCGGGACCAAGCTCCCTCGCCACAACAGCTACAACAAGCACCGCTTATCCCCAGATGAGCCCCGCTTATCCGCGACATGATGTCCTTTCATATGCCATCTAAAACCCATTGAGTTAGAATGCCCTCCTTTTCTGCCCCCGATCCTTGAGGACCGCCATGTTCAGCCGTGATTTGACTATTGCCAAGTACGACGCCGATCTCTTCGCCGCCATGGAGCAAGAAGCCGTGCGCCAGGAAGAGCACATTGAGCTGATCGCTTCGGAAAACTACACCAGCCCAGCGGTGATGGAGGCTCAAGGTTCGGTCTTGACCAACAAGTACGCCGAAGGTTACCCAGGCAAGCGCTACTACGGCGGTTGCGAGTACGTCGACGTGGTTGAACAGCTGGCTATCGACCGTGCCAAAGAACTGTTCGGCGCCGATTACGCCAACGTCCAGCCGCACGCCGGCTCCCAAGCCAACAGCGCCGTCTACCTGGCCCTGCTGCAAGGCGGCGACACCATCCTGGGCATGAGCCTGGCCCACGGCGGTCACCTGACCCACGGCGCCAGCGTTTCCTCCTCCGGCAAACTGTACAACGCCGTTCAATACGGTATCGATGCCAACGGCCTGATCGACTACGACGAAGTCGAGCGCCTGGCGGTCGAGCACAAGCCAAAAATGATCGTGGCCGGTTTCTCTGCCTACTCGCAGATCCTGGACTTCCCACGTTTCCGCGCTATCGCGGACAAAGTCGGCGCTTACCTGTTCGTCGACATGGCCCACGTGGCCGGTCTGGTCGCCGCTGGCGTCTACCCGAACCCGGTGCCTTACGCTGACGTCGTGACCACCACGACCCACAAGACCCTGCGCGGTCCACGTGGCGGCCTGATCCTGGCTCGCGCCAACGCCGACATCGAGAAGAAACTGAATTCCGCTGTCTTCCCAGGCGCCCAAGGCGGCCCGCTGGAGCACGTGATCGCCGCCAAAGCGATCTGCTTCAAGGAAGCCCTGCAGCCTGAGTTCAAGACCTACCAGCAACAAGTGGTCAAGAATGCCCAGACCATGGCCAGCGTGTTCATCGAGCGTGGCTTCGACGTAGTCTCCGGTGGTACTGAAAACCACCTGTTCCTGCTGTCGCTGATCAAGCAGGACATTTCCGGTAAAGATGCTGACGCTGCCCTGGGCAAAGCCTTCATCACCGTGAACAAGAACTCCGTGCCGAACGACCCACGTTCGCCGTTCGTCACCTCCGGCCTGCGCTTCGGTACTCCGGCAGTGACCACTCGCGGCTTCAAGGAAGCAGAGTGCAAGGAACTGGCTGGCTGGATCTGCGACATCCTGGCAGATCTTTCCAACGAAGCCGTGATCGACGCGGTGCGTGAGAAGGTCAAGGCCATCTGCAAAAAGCTGCCGGTGTACGGCGCTTGATGGCAGTTGCTTGAATGAAAAGCCCGGCTCATGAGCCGGGCTTTTTTATGCCTGATAGACGCGCTGGAAACCTTCGCGAATCTTGTCTTCCGGCAATTCATCGGCAATAAACACAATCACACTCTCCCGCGCTTCGCCCTCTTCCCACTCCGTGTCCCAATCAAAGCCGTAGAGTTTGAGCACGCCCTGGAAGACCATGCGCCGGTCTTCACCGGCAATGTTCAGCACGCCCTTGTAGCGCAACAGTTGCTTGCCGTGGTCTTCGAGCAGTTCGTTCATGAACTCGCTCAGCCGGTCGATATCCAGCGGCTGGTCGGTGCGCAACACCAGGCTGGAGATACGGTCGATGGACGGCGCAGCACTCACCGGGCGCAGGCTCATGCCAGCGTTGAGGTTGAAGCCGCGTACGTCGAGCAGCTCGGCAAGATCAATGTTGCCGTGGTCCACCACACGAATCGGCGCACGGCGGTTGATGCGGGTCAAACGCTCGCTCAGCGCATCGAAGCTGGCGTCATCCACTAGGTCGCGCTTGCTCACCAGCAGGCGGTCGGCAAAGCCGATCTGGGCCTGGGCGATGGTCTGGGTCAGGTGGTGCTCGGCGTGGGCGGCGTCCACCAGGGTGATGATGCCGTCGAGGATATAGCGCTCGCGCAGTTCCTCGTCGATGAAAAAGGTTTGGGCCACTGGGGCCGGGTCGGCCAGGCCGGTGCACTCGATCACCAGGCGGTCGAACGTGATTTCGCCGCTGTCCAGGCGCTCCAGCAGCAGGTACAGGGCTTTGGTCAGGTCGGTGTGGATGGTGCAACACACGCAGCCGTTGGACAGGGTCATGACTTGCACCGGCTCGGCGCCCAATAGCTGGGTGTCGATACCGGCGTCACTGAATTCGTTTTCGATCACGGCGATCTTCAGGCCGTGCTCGGCCTTGAGCAGGTGGCGCAGCAAGGTGGTCTTGCCGGCGCCGAGGAAGCCGCTGAGGACGGTGACCGGAATGGGAGAGGACAAAAGCAGTTCTCCTTCAATAAACAGAAATAAAAATGGGAGCCCATTGGTATGGGCTCCCACAGGGGCCTGCCTAGCAGGTCAACAGCACTTGGGCCCACCCTTGCCGCCGTAACGGGCTTCCTGGCGTTCCCGGAAGAACGCCTTGTAGTCCATCATCGGCTTGTCCGGGTGTTTGGTTTGCATATGCTCGACGTACGTATCGTAGTCGGGCATGCCGACCATCAGGCGCGCGGCCTGACCGAGGTATTTACCGAGGCGATTGATGTCATTGAACATGGTTGCAATCCTCGATTACGCGTCCGGAACAGCCTGGAACGGGGCTTCTTTATCCGTACGTTCTTTGTTGCCCCAGGCGGCGACGCCGACCTTGAGCGCATAGAACAGGATGCTGAACACCACGAACAGGAACAGCGCCGTCAGCGTTGCGTTGGTGTAGGCGTTCCAGATCACGTGCTGCATCTGGTCGATGTTCTTCGCCGGGGCGAGGATCTGACCATTGGCCAATGCATCACTGTACTTCTTCGCCAGCGACAGGAAGCCGATCGCCGGGTTGGCGTCGAACAGCTTGATGAAGCCCGCAGTGGTGGTGCAGATCAGCAGCCAGACAGCCGGCAGCATGGTCACCCAGATGTAGCGTTGGCGTTTCATTTTGATCAGCACAACGGTAGCCAGCATCAGTGCGATACCTGCCAGCATCTGGTTGGAGATACCGAACAGCGGCCACAAGGTGTTGATGCCGCCCAGTGGGTCGATCACGCCTTGGTACAGCAGGTAACCCCACATCGCCACGCAACCGGCGGTCGCGATCAGGTTGGCGGTCCAGGACTCGGTGCGTTTCAGCGCCGGCACGAAGGAACCCAGCAGGTCTTGCAGCATGAAGCGACCGGCACGGGTGCCCGCGTCCACGGCCGTGAGGATGAACAGCGCTTCGAACAGGATCGCAAAGTGGTACCAGAACGCCATGGTGTTTTCACCCGGCAGCACACTGTGCAGGATCTGCGCGATACCGACCGCCAGGGTCGGTGCACCGCCGGCACGCGCCAGGATGGTGGTTTCACCAATGTCATGGGCGACGGCCGTCAGTGCTTCCGGGGTAATGGCAAAGCCCCAGCTGCTGACAGTTTGCGCCACAGTCACCACATCACTGCCCACCACGGCGGCCGGGCTGTTCATGGCGAAGTACACGCCAGGCTCGATCACCGAAGCGGCAACCATGGCCATGATGGCGACGAACGATTCCATCAACATGCCGCCGTAACCGATGTAGCGGGCGTTGGTTTCGTTATCCAGCAACTTGGGCGTGGTGCCCGAGGAGATCAGCGCGTGGAAACCCGAGACCGCGCCACAGGCAATGGTGATGAACAGGAACGGGAACAGGCCGCCCTTCCACACCGGGCCGGTGCCGTCGATGAACTGGGTCAATGCCGGCATTTTCAGGTCGGGCATGGTGACCAGAATGCCGATCGCCAGGGCGATGATGGTGCCGATTTTCAGGAAGGTGGAGAGGTAGTCACGCGGCGCCAGGATCAGCCACACCGGCAACACTGCAGCGACGAAACCGTAGCCGATCAGCATCCAGGTAATTTGAATGCCGGTGAAGGTGAAGGCCTTGGCCCAGACCGGGTCAGCGGCAATCTGCCCGCCCAGCCAGATCGAACCGAGCAGCAACAGCACGCCGATGATCGAGATTTCACCAATGCGGCCCGGGCGGATGTAGCGCATGTAGATGCCCATGAACATCGCAATCGGGATGGTCGCCATCACCGTGAAGATGCCCCATGGGCTCTCGGCCAGGGCCTTGACCACGATCAGCGCCAGCACCGCAAGGATGATGATCATGATCAGGAAGCAGCCGAACAGCGCGATGGTCCCTGGGATACGGCCCATCTCTTCGCGAACCATGTCCCCCAGGGAACGGCCGTTGCGACGGGTGGACAGGAACAGGACCATGAAGTCCTGCACCGCACCGGCCAGCACCACGCCGGCAATCAGCCAGAGCGTGCCGGGTAGGTAGCCCATTTGCGCCGCCAGCACCGGGCCGACCAGCGGGCCTGCACCGGCAATCGCCGCAAAGTGGTGACCGAACAGGATGTGTTTGTTGGTCGGCACATAGTCCAGACCGTCATTATTGAGCACTGCGGGGGTGGCCCGCCGTGGATCGAGTTGCATCACGTTGTTAGCGATGAACAGACTGTAGTAACGGTACGCAACCAGGTAGATGGCCACAGCAGCGACCACAATCCACAAGGCGTTGATCGCCTCGCCGCGGCGCAAAGCCACTACGCCCAGGGCGCACGCTCCTACGATTGCCAGCACCAGCCAGGGTAGGTGGCGTAGCAGGCTATTATTATTTTTCATTTTTATATTCCAGCCAGGGTGGACAGAAAGGACAGCCATCCCGAGTTTAGCGCTGTTGGCCTCAAAGGCCACCCCCCTACGTTGGTCTAGAGCCTCCTGCGCACAAAAAAAGCAGAAATACCGGACCAATGATGGCGCAGGGCTACAATCCCCGTATCTCCAGAGGGTTTCACCATGACCGAACAACCGTCTGACCGCCGCCGTTTCCGTCGCATCGCCTTTGATGCCAAGACGACCATTGCCCAGGACAGCTGGAATTGGCCGGTGCAACTGCTGGATTTATCGCTGCGGGGCTTGCTGGTGGAGCGCCCTGACGACTGGCGGGGTAATGGCAAGCGGCTATTTGACGTGGACATCCGGCTGGACCCACGGGCGCATATAAAGATGCAGGTAAAGCTGGCCCATGACGATCACGGGCAGCTTGGGTTTGTGTGCCAGCACATCGACCTGGACTCGATCAGCCATTTGCGGCGGCTGATCGAGTTGAACCTGGGTGATCAGCAAGAGTTGGAGCGCGAGCTGGGCGCCCTACTCGAATAGTGCATCCAATGCCTGTTCCAGTCGCGTCACGCCAATGATCTTTATCCCCGGCGGCGACTCCTTCGGCGCATTGCCTTTGGGCACGATCGCGCGTTTGAAGCCGTGCTTGGCGGCCTCCTTCAAGCGTTCCTGGCCGCTGGGCACCGGACGCACCTCGCCCGACAGGCCCACCTCACCGAACACCAGCAAGTCATGGGGCAACGGTCGGTTACGCAGGCTGGACATGACTGCCGCCATCAACGCCAGGTCGGATGCGGTCTCCAGCACCTTGACCCCGCCGACCACGTTAAGGAACACGTCCTGGTCGTGGGTCGGGATGCCGCCGTGACGGTGCAATACGGCGAGCAACATCGCCAGGCGGTTCTGATCCAGGCCCAACGTCACGCGGCGCGGGTTGGCCAGATGGCTGTCATCCACCAACGCCTGCACTTCCACCAGCATCGGGCGAGTGCCTTCCCACGTTGCCATCACCACACTGCCGGGAACTTCTTCCTGGGCGCGAGTGAGAAAAATCGCTGAAGGGTTGGAGACTTCTTTAAGCCCCCGGTCCGTCATTGCGAACACGCCCAGTTCGTTGACCGCGCCGAAACGGTTCTTCACCGCCCGCAGCAAACGCAGACGGCCATCGGATTCACCTTCGAAATACAACACGGTGTCGACCATGTGCTCCAACACCCGTGGCCCGGCCAGTGCGCCCTCTTTGGTCACGTGGCCCACCAGGAAGATCGCCGTACCGCTCTGCTTGGCATACCGCACCAACAGCGCCGCACTTTCACGCACCTGGGATACGCCACCGGGCGCCGACTGCAATTGCTCGGTGAAGATCGTCTGGATCGAGTCGATCACCATGACCTTGGGCTTTTCGATACGCGCCGTGGCAATGATGCTTTCGATGCAGGTCTCGGTCATCACCCGTAGTTGATCCTGGGGCAGCCCCAGGCGACGGGCGCGCATGGCCACTTGTTGCTGGGATTCCTCGCCGGTGACATACAGCGCCGGCATGCGGCTGGCGATACTGCACAGGGTTTGCAGCAGGATCGTCGATTTGCCGATGCCCGGATCGCCGCCAATCAGCACTACCGAGCCGTCCACCAGACCGCCGCCCAGCACACGGTCCAATTCACCGGAGGCGGTGGAGAAACGCGGGATTTCTTCGACGCTGACTTCGGCCAGCGTCTTGATCTGCGCCTGTTGCCCGGTCCAGCCGGCACGGCCGGTGGGGGCCGCAGCGCCGCCGCTTTCGATCATGGTTTCAGTCAGGGTGTTCCACGCACCGCACTCGGTGCACTGGCCGGCCCACTTGGGAAAGGTCGCGCCGCACTCCGTGCAGCCGTACATGCGCTTGGCCTTTGCCATTTGAGAACCTCCAACCGAAAAACCGCGATGATAGCTCAGCGCGACGCCGGGGTCCGGATTTCACCGCTGGCCAATCGTGAAGCGCTGTTGCCGATCGGGTCTTCAGCGTTGAGGTCGGCGCCCTTGGCCTTCAATTCATCGAGCAACTCGACGCGCTTGAACAGCCCGGCGTACATGGCCGCCGTCTGCCCGGCGCCGTTGCGTTGATCGGGGTTGCAGTCGGTCGCCAGCAGGCGCTGGGCAATTTTCAACTCGCCCTTGAAGATCGCGCCCATCAGCGCCGTGTTGCCACGTTTGTCCTGCACACAGGCGTCGGCACCCGCGCTGAGCAGACGCTCCACAAACGGGCCCTGGCCGTGATAGGCGGCGAGGATCAACGCGGTGTAGCCCTTGTCGTCCTGGGTGTTGAGGCTATAGCCGGAGTCGATGAAGGTGTTGAGCATGTCGAGGTCGCCTCGGCGGGCGGCGTCGAAATAGTAGTCCTGCAACTGGGCCTTGAGCGCGACCGGGTCGGGAGACTCGGCATGGGCGACAAAGGCCAGCATGGCCATCAGCAATCCGATAGAAACTCGCATGGGTATTCTCCTGCCAAAGGTCGACGCCTTATCAAGGGCGCCGACCAGAACCAACGGATCAGTCAGTCAGTTTGTCCGCCAGCGCCTTCACGCGCGCCAGGTCACCCTTGGCAACCTTGGCCACGCCAGTGCCGTATTCCGGGTCGGCCTTGTACAGGAACGACAGGATGATGTGTTTGCTCTCGTCATCGGTGGTCGCCAGCGAGCCACCAAAGTTCTCGATCAAGTCCTGGCGCTCTTTCTTGGTGAACGAGCGGTACAGATCACCGGCCTGCTTGAAGTTCTGCTCGCGCTGGATCTTCGCCTGCTGGGTGCTGCCCGATAGCGCCGACTGGCTGTAGCGCGCGGTTTGCGGCTCGTCCCGTGGCAGCAGACGGCTTGGCTGGTAGTTCACGCCGGTGGTGGTCTTGCCGAAGTTCATCGCACCGTCCTGGTTACCGTTGTTGACGGTCACCCGTGGGGCGTTGATCGGCAATTGCAGGGCATTGGCGCCCAGGCGGTACATCTGGGTGTCGGCGTAGGAGAATACGCGGCCTTGCAGCAGGCGATCCTCAGACGGCTCGATGCCCGGCACCAGGTTGGCCGGGGCCATGGCCACTTGCTCGGTTTCCTGGAACACGTTGGCGGGGTTGCGGTTCAGCACCATCTGCCCGACTTTGCGCTCAGGCACATTTGGCCAGATCTTGGTCGCATCCAATGGATCGAAGTCGAACTTGGCCAGGTCCTCAGGCTTGAGCACCTGCACGTACAGGTCCCACTTGGGGAAATCGCCCTTGTTGATATGGGTGACCAGGTCGTTGGTCATGTGGCTGTAGTCGCGGCCCTGCACTTCGGTGACCTGCTTGGGATCAAGGTTCTTGATGCCTTGCAGGCTCTTCCAGTGGAACTTGACGTAGTGCACCTCACCCTTGGCGTTGATCAGCTTGTAGGCATGCACGCCGTTGCCGTCCATTTCCCGATAGCTGGCCGGAGTGCCGGAGTCGGAATACAGCTCGGTCAGCGTGCGCGTGGACTCGGGCACATGGGAGAAGAAGTCGAAGCGACGGGAATCGTCATCCAGGTTGGTACGCGGGTCCGGTTTGAAAGCGTGGACCATGTCCGGGAACTTGATGGCATCGCGGATAAAGAACGTCGGGAAGTTGTTGCCCACCAGGTCCCAGTTGCCATCAGCGGTGTAGAACTTGGTGGCGAAACCACGCGGGTCGCGCAGGGTTTCCGGGGAGTGGTTACCGTGGACCACGGCGGAGAAGCGCACGAACACCGGGGTGGCTTCGCCGGCCGCGAACACCTTGGCCTTGGTCAGGTCGCTGAGGGTGTCGGTGACGGTGAACGTACCGTGGGCACCGGTGCCACGGGCGTGCACCACGCGCTCGGGGATGCGCTCGCGGTCGAAGCGCTGCAGCTTCTGGATCAACTGCACGTCTTGCAGCAACACTGGGCCATTGGCGCCGGCGGTCTGCGAGTTCTGGTTGTCACCCACCGCAGCACCGTTATCGCGGGTCAGGTTGGCAGCGTGTACGGACAGGGAAAGCAGGCTGGCGGTCGCCAGTACCAGCGCGTATCGCGCTGAAACAGGCCCGCGGCTCATTGGATTCTTCATCGAGGTTTCCTCTGGTTTTTTTAATGCACATTCAGTTGTGCTTGCCAGAGGCTAGTGACCCAAGAGTCAGAAGATAAATAGAAAAGCCACAACAACCCGATTAATAAAATAATCTGTTAAGTCACTGATATCAGGCGTATTTCGCGCGCGATTGATGGCACTTTGCAAACTATTTGCGTTTTAATGTGTCGATAAAAACTAACAGTGTTAACGGTTGTGTCGGGCAAGCCCGCTACGACTGACTTACACTGAGTCCCACCCTTCTCATCTGTAACAAGGAATAACCTATGGGCGTGATCAGTGAGTTCAAGGCCTTCGCGGTCAAAGGTAATGTGGTCGACATGGCCGTCGGTATCATCATCGGCGCCGCCTTCGGCAAAATTGTTTCCTCGTTTGTAGGCGACGTGGTGATGCCGCCAATCGGTCTGTTGATCGGTGGCGTGGACTTCGGTGACCTGGCGATAACGCTCAAGGCGGCACAGGGCGATGTGCCTGCGGTGGTGCTGGCTTACGGCAAGTTCATCCAGAGCGTCATCGACTTTGTGATCGTCGCGTTTGCAATCTTCATGGGTGTGAAGGCGATCAACCGCCTGAAGCGTGAAGAGGCCGTGGCGCCAAGCCTGCCGCCAACGCCGACCAAGGAAGAAGTGTTGCTGGGTGAGATCCGTGATCTGCTCAAGGCACAGAACGACAAGCCGCGCCTGTAAAGACCGGCTTGAGAAAAAAGGCGCCTGCTAGAGGCGCCTTTTTTATTACCAGTAGTTTTCCACCGCGACTTGGCCGGGGCGACGGCTCAAGCTCAGGTTCATGTCACGCTGCTTGAGCAACTGGCGCGTGTCATCGACCATCTGCGGGTTACCGCAGATCAGCACGCGGGAATGTTCCGGGGTCAACTCGACGCCGGCTGCGCGCTCAAGCTCGCCATTTTCGATCAGCGTGGTGATGCGCCCATTCAACGCGCCGGGATGCTGCTCACGGGTGACGATGGGAACGTAGGTGAGTTTGTGTGCGTACTCGGCCAAGTATTCACGTTCACCCAGCTCATTGATCAGCGTTTGATACGCGAGCTCCTTGGCTTCCCGTGCGCTGTACACGAGGATGATGCGTTCGAATTTCTCCCAGACCTCGAAGTCCTGCAGGATCGACAAAAACGGCGCCACCCCGGTGCCAGTCCCCAGCATCCACAAATCGCGGCCATCGACGAAGCGATTCAAGGTCAGGAACCCCGTGGCCTGGCGCTCCACCATCAAGGTATCGCCGACCCGCAGGCGGCTCAACTCGCTGGTGAATTCACCGCCAGGGACGACGATCGAGAAGAAGTCCAGATGCTCATCAAACGGTGAGGACACCAGCGAATAGGCGCGCCATACGGTGCTGCCGTCCGCCTTGGTAACCCCCAAACGCACAAACTGCCCCGCCGTGAAACGAAAGCCCGCATCGCGGGTAGTGCGCAGGGTAAACAGGCTGGGGGTCAGCGATTGCACGTCGAGCAAGGTCTGGCGGGTAAATTTCTCAGCGCTGGCCGTCATGGGGGGCTCCGTTCTACAGGTGCCCTAGTGTCCCTCAAAGTCGCGTGCGGAAACACCTGCGATTGGTAGTGGCATCGCCCAACATTCGCAGTAGTGGCTATATAGTCGCAACGCCAACTCATTCGCTATTAGCCTCCACCTGAATGTGTGAAGACGCTGTTAGTCGATCGTTACAAGGTCTACAACTCACTAATAAACCGCTACTTTTCCAACTAACCCGTTAAAGAGCTAACGAACAGATTTGCAAAAAACTATTAAACATCAGTTCGCAAGAGCAAAATTTTCCTCTCGCTGTGTAGCCGTTGTCCTACACTGATTTTCGTGCAGTTTTGGGGGTTCAGGACGTACCCCAAGTCAAGGAGAACCCCATGGAGAGTGACCTATGCTCAAATGGCAAACCACGCGCCTTCCCAAGCTGGAAGGTGAAAATGAGGTCACCAGTGTGTTTGAAATGGTGACCAACAAGACATATGAACTGGGTTTCAAACACTGTTCTTTCAAGATGAGTTCCCAACTACCCAAAAACCAAATCAAGCCAATTGAATTCACCAACCACTCAAACGAGTGGAAAAAAATCTACGACGACGCAAAATTCTTTGAAGTTGATCCCATTGTTAAACACTGCAAAGCAAGTTTATTGCCGATTGTCTGGGAGGAGAAATTATTCAAAGAGATACCAAGCCTTTGGTCTTTAGCCCAAACCGTGGGGGTGCACAGGGCGGTAACCCTCACCGTGCATGATTTCCGGGGCGTGTTCAGCATGTTGACCCTCAGCCGCGACAAGGGCGAAGTGAGTCCGGAGGAACTGTACGAAAAGGCGGGCATGCTGCTGTGGCTCTGTCATGCGATGCACGCGGTACTGGCGCAAAAGTATGCCGAGGGCCAAAGCGTCAACCCCACCAGCAAATTGACCCCACGGGAAATAGAAGTGCTCATGTGGTCGGGCATGGGCAAGACAGCGGCGGACATCGCGGCCATCCTGTGCTTGTCCGAACGGACAGTAGGTTTTCATGTGTGCAGTTGCCTCAAGAAGCTGGGCGTCAACAACAAGATCGCCGCCGTGCTTCGTGCAGCGCAAGAAGGGATTATTTAACCGCCCAAGAAACACCGCATGTATTCCATTTGAAAAAAACGTAACATTTACGACCCATTCTGAGTGTTGAGCAGCCCCCCAGGTGCCGCGCGCAGTACACTCAGACGGTTCGGCCCATGACTGCCGACCCACCCATCGTTGACCCAGAGCCTCCCCCGCCATGCCCCTGCTCGAAAGCCCCTTCGCCCAGCTCGATCTGATCCGCCAGCCAGAGCAACATAACGATCCGCTGCAAGCCTTCGATGCCGCCGACGAATACCTGCTCAATCATCTGGCCGAACAGAAACCGACGAATGTAACCCGCGTGCTGGTGCTCAATGACAGCTTCGGCGCCCTGGCCGCCAGCCTTCAGGGGCAGGTGCAGGTCGCGTCCAGCGGTGACTCGTTCCTGGCGGCCCAGGGCCTGGAGAAAAATCTGGTACGTAACGGCAAGGCGTTTGATGCAGTGGCATTCATCCCCGCCAGCCAGGTTCCGGCAGGCCCTTTTGACTGTGTGTTGATCCGCGTGCCTAAAACCCTGGCGCTGCTGGAAGAACAACTCATCCGCCTGCAAGGCCAACTCGCGCCAGGAGCCCAAGTCATCGCCGGGGCAATGATCAAGCATCTGCCACGGGCGGCAGGCGAGTTGCTGGAGCGCTATATCGGACCGATGCAGGCGTCGCTCGCAGTGAAAAAAGCGCGACTGCTGATCGCCACTGTTGAAGACCGCCCAGCAGCCATTTCGCCGTACCCCACCCGCTACACCCTGGATACGCCGGCAATCGAACTGCTGAACCACGCCAACGTGTTCTGCCGCGAAAGCCTGGACATCGGCACCCGTGCGTTCCTGCCCCACCTGCCGAAAAACCTGGGCAACGCCCGTGTGGCTGACCTGGGTTGCGGCAACGGCGTATTGGCGATTGCCAGCGCCCTGCAAAACCCCGACGCCCACTACACCCTGTTGGACGAGTCCTATATGGCGGTGCAATCGGCGGCCGAAAACTGGCAAGCCGCCCTCGGTGATCGCGATGTCATCATACGTGCCGCCGATGGCCTGGCTGGCCAGGAGCCCGGTTCGCTGGACGTGGTGCTGTGCAACCCGCCCTTCCACCAGCAACAGGTGGTCGGTGACTTCCTCGCCTGGCGCATGTTCCAGCAGGCACGTGAAGCGCTGGTGGTCGGCGGTGCCCTCTATATCGTCGGCAATCGCCACCTGGGGTATCACACCAAGCTGGCGCGGTTGTTCCGGGGTGTCGAGCAAGTCGCCACCACGCCAAAATTCGTGATCCTCAAAGCCCGTAAATAAAGCCCGCAAATAAAAAACCCTGCTTCTCTCGCGAAAAGCAGGGTTGAAAAACCGGGCCGCAAGGCCCGGATCGGGATGTCAGTGCGTGGTCAGGCCTGCCGCATTCATGAACATGCGCATCAGGCTGGCCACGACGAACAGGGCCAGCACACTGCCGGTCCAGATCATCGCCAGCCACCCCAGGCGCCGCCACAACGGCTGCTTCTCGGCCTGTTCGATCTCGTGCAACGAAGGTTTGCCGGACATGGCACGACCCTCCTAGTGATAACCGTCTTCGTGGGTGACCTTGCCGCGGAACACGTAGTAGCTCCAGAAGGTGTAGCCCAGGATGAACGGGATGATGAACAAGGTGCCGACCAGCATGAAGCCCTGACTCTGCGGCGGCGCCGCGGCGTCCCAGATCGACACGGACGGCGGGATGATGTTCGGCCACAGGCTGATGCCCAAACCGCTGTAGCCCAGGAAAATCAGCACCAGTGTCAGCAGGAACGGCGTGTAGTGCGCATTACGTGCGACCGCGCGGATCAGCCCGTACATGGTCACCAATACCAGGATCGGCACCGGCAAGAACCAGAACAGGTTCGGCAGGGTGAACCAGCGCGAGGCGATTTCCGGGTGGGTCAGTGGCGTCCAGATGCTCACGATGCCGATCACCGCCAGCACCACAAAGGCCAATGGCCGCGCCAGGTTGTGCATCTTTTCCTGCAACGGGCCTTCGGTTTTCATGATCAGCCAGGTGCAGCCCAGCAAGGCATAGGCCACGATCAGCGCCACGCCGCAGAACATCGTGAACGGCGTGGCCCAGTCCAGTGAACCACCGGCAAACTGGCGATTCACCACGGGAATGCCGTCGATAAACGCCCCCAGTGCCACGCCCTGGAAGAACGTCGCTGCCAGCGAGCCGCCGATAAACGCCTTGTCCCACAGGTGACGCTTATGGTCCTTGGCCTTGAAGCGGAACTCGAACGCCACGCCACGGAAGATCAGCCCGATCAGCATCAGGATCAGCGGCAGGTACAGCGCCGACAACACCACCGAATAGGCCAGCGGGAACGCACCGAACAATGCTGCGCCGCCTAGTACCAGCCAGGTTTCGTTACCGTCCCAGACCGGGGCCACGGTGTTCATCATCACGTCACGGTCGGTCTTGCCGGGGATAAACGGAAACAGGATGCCGATACCCAGGTCGAAGCCGTCCATGACCACGTACATCATGATGCCGAAGATGATGATCACGGCCCAGATCAGCGGAAGATCAATACCCATCTCAATTCCCCTTGTGCTGGATGTCGTCGTGCTCGTTGTCGGTGCCATCATCGGCAGCGGACAACGGACGGGCCGGTGTGCGTTTCTGGCCAGGGCCACCGTGGGTTGGCTCGGTGCTTTCGTGGGTCACAGGGCCTTTGCGCACCAGGCGCATCATGTAGCCCAGGCCTGCGCCGAACAGCGCGAAGTACACCACCACGAACAACACCAGGGTGATCGTCATCTGCGCCAGGCTATGCCCGGAAGACGCATCCGCCGTGCGCATCAAGCCGTAGACCACCCACGGCTGACGGCCAATCTCGGTGGTGAACCAGCCAGCAAGAATCGCGATCAAGCCCGAAGGCCCCATCCACAACGCCAGGTACAGGAACGGTTTGGACGTATACATCTTGTCGCCCCGGCGCAGCCAGAGGCTGAACAGGCCGGTGAAGATCATCAGGAAGCCGAGGCCGACCATGACCCGGAATGACCAGAACACGATAGTCGAATTGGGGCGGTCCTCAGGCGGGAACTCCTTGAGCGCCGGCACCTGTTTGTCCAGGGAGTGAGTGAGGATCAGGCTGCCCAGGTACGGGATCTCGACGGCGTACTTGGTCCTTTCCTCTTTCATGTCTGGCCAGCCGAACAGGATCAACGGCGTCGGTTCGTTGCCGATGTTTTCCCAGTGACCTTCAATCGCGGCGATTTTCGCCGGCTGGTGCTTCAACGTATTCAGGCCGTGGAAGTCACCGATCACGGCCTGGATAGGCGCGACGATCAGCGCCATCCACATCGCCATCGAAAGCATTTTGCGGATCGCCGGGTTGTCCTTGCCGCGCAACAAGTGCCAGGCCGCCGAGGAGCCGACGAAGAACGCAGTTGCTACGAACGCCGCCGTGGCCATGTGCGCCAGGCGATAAGGGAACGAGGGGTTGAAGACCACGGCGAACCAATCGGTCGGGATCACGCGGCCATCAATGATTTCAAAGCCCTGGGGCGTCTGCATCCAGCTGTTGGACGAGAGGATCCAGAACGTGGAAATCAAGGTGCCCACAGCCACCATCACGGTGGAGAAGAAGTGCAGGTTGCGCCCCACCTTGTTCCAGCCGAACAGCATCACGCCCAGGAAACCGGCCTCGAGGAAGAAGGCCGTGAGCACTTCGTACGTCAGAAGCGGCCCGGTGACGGCGCCGGCGAAGTCCGAGAAGCGGCTCCAGTTGGTGCCGAACTGGTAGGCCATGACCAACCCGGAGACCACGCCCATGCCGAAGTTGACGGCAAAGATCTTCGACCAGAAGTGGTAGAGGTCACGGTAAGTGTCGTTGTGCGTCTTGAGCCACAAGCCTTCCAGCACCGCGAGGTAACTGGCCAGGCCGATGGTGATCGCCGGGAACAGGATGTGGAAAGAGATGGTGAACGCAAATTGAATTCGGGCGAGATCTAGCGCCTCCAAACCGAACATAAGTCTTCCTCTGTCAGGTAATACCGGCTGCTGGCGGGAGCCTGCACCCACTGCCCCCACGGATATGGAGTCTGGCGAATTTCAATTCGTTTCTTTTTTTAACCACACGCGTAGGGAATCTGGCCTTGCGGCCGCCAGGTCGATGCCCGGGCGGACATTGATCTGGATCAAGCATTGGTGAAAGAGTAGTCCCATTTTCGATGTAGGACGGCGTGGTCTTTTGCCGCGTGACAGACTGCCTCAGATCAGTTCTTGCAACTATCTGTTACAACTTGATGATAATCTCGGCGTTCCCTCCGGCCCTGACCTGAACCCCCGATGCCTAGTGAACCCGCGTTGCTGTTGCGTCACCACCGCCCTTTCATCGCGTTCTGGCTGGCGCGTATCTTCACCGCCAGCGGCTTTCAGATGCTTACCGTGGCCATCGGTTGGAACCTCTATCAACTGACCGGCAATGTGCTGGACCTGGGCCTGGTCGGCCTGGTGGAATTCGTGCCGCGTGTATTGTTCATGCTGCACACCGGGCATGTGGCCGACCGCTATGAACGGCGCAAGGTCGCCGCCATCTGCCAGACTGTGCAGGCGTTGATCGCCCTAAGCCTGGCCATCGGCGGGCTGACCGGCAATGTGACCCGCGAGATGATCTTCATCCTCGCCTTCCTGCTCGGTGCCGCGCGTTCGTTTGAAATGCCGACCACCCAGGCGATGCTGCCCAGCATCGTGCCCAGCGCACTATTCCCGCGAGCGGTGGCCTCGTCGCAGTCGGCCCAGCAACTGGCAACCATCGTCGCCCCGGCCCTCGGCGGATTGCTCTACGCGTTTGGCAGCGTGTGGGTCTATGGCCCCACGGTGGTGCTGTACCTTATCGCCTGCGTGCTGACCCTGAATTTGCCCGCCCGCCAGACGCCACTCAACAAAGGCAAGGCGACCCTGGACTCCCTGCTCGCCGGCATCCGCTTCATCCGCAGCCGCCCGGACATCCTCGGCGCCATCTCCCTTGACCTGTTCGCCGTGCTGCTGGGTGGCGCCACCGCGTTGCTGCCGGTGTTTGCCAAAGACATCCTGCTGACGGGCGCCTGGGGCCTGGGCCTGCTGCGTTCGGCCCCGGCGGTGGGCGCGTTGTTGATGTCACTGTGGCTCGCGCGCTTTTCAGTGGACCGCCATGTGGGCCGTGTGATGTTCACCGCCGTCGGCGTGTTCGGCGTGGCGACCATCGCCTTTGGCCTATCGACCTCGTTCTGGTTCTCACTGGCGGTGCTGGTGGTGCTGGGCGCGGCGGACATGATCAGCATGGTGATCCGCGCGTCCTTCGTTCAGTTGGAGACGCCGGATGAAATGCGCGGGCGGGTCAGTGCGGTCAACGGCCTGTTTATCGGCGCGTCCAACCAGTTGGGCGAGTTCGAATCCGGGATTACCGCCCACTGGTTCGGCACCGTGCCCGCCGTGGTCATGGGCGGGATCGGTACGCTGGTGGTGACCGGGGTCTGGATCAAGCTGTTCCCGACCCTGGCCAACCGTGACCGCATGCATGTGCCCGTGGAGGAACCTGCGAAGGTCTAGAGCACCTTGTCGAGGGTGATGGGAAATTCCCGCACCCGCTTGCCGGTGGCGTGATAAATCGCATTGGCCACCGCCGCTGCGACCCCGACGATACCAATCTCACCGACGCCCTTGGACCCCAGGGCGTTGACGATCTCGTCGTGTTCTTCGACAAACACCACATCAATGTCGCCGATATCGGCGTTAACCGGAATATGGTACTCCGCCAGGCTATGGTTCATATAGCGCCCCAACTGATGGTCGATCTGGGTTTCTTCATGCAATGCCATGCCGATGCCCCACACCACCCCGCCGAGGATCTGGCTGCGGGCCATCTTCGGGTTGACCACTCGCCCGGCGGCAATCGCGCTGACTACCCGACGAACCTTGATGGTGCCCAGGTCTTCATCCACCTGCACTTCGACGAAGACCGCTGAGTGGGTGGCGGTGCTGTAGCCCTCGCGTTTTTTGTCGGGCTCACTGTCGACCTGCACTTGCAGCGCGTCTTCGCCGCTGTCCTTGACCAACTGTGCCAGCGACACACTCACGTCGCCGGTATGCAGTTGGCCCTCTTCGAAGCGCACGGCTTCGGCGTTCTTGAACACCGGGTAAGTCTGCCGGGCGATGTTCAGCAGCTTGGCATTCAAGGCCTCGCAGGCTTGCTGCACGGCAGTGCCGACGGAGGACACGGTGAATGAACCGCCCTGCAACGGCGCGGTGGGCAATGATGAATCACCCAGCAGAAACGTCACGTCTTCGACCGCCACACCGCTGGCCTGGGCCGCAATCTGGGTCATCACCGTGTAGGTACCGGTGCCGATATCGGTGGTGGCGCTGCTGACGGTCAGCTTGCCCTGCGCATCGAGGCGCGCCTTGGCGCTGGCCTTCATCTGCATGGCTTCCCACACGCCGCCGGCCATGCCCCAACCGATCAACTGGCGGCCGTCGCGCATGCTGCGTGGTTCCGGGTTGCGCTGGCTCCAGCCAAAACGCTCGGCGCCTTCGCGGTAACACTCGCGCAGGGCTTTGCTCGACCAGGGCTTGTCTTCGTTCTGGTTGCGCTCGGCGTAGTTGATCAGCCGCAGTTGCACCGGGTCGATGCCTAGCGCGCAGGCCAGTTCATCCATGGCGCACTCCAGGCCGATCACGCCGAGCGCTGCGCCGGGCGCACGCATGTCCAGCGGCGTGAACACGTCCAAGGGCACCAACTTATAAGTAAGCTGCACGTTGTCGCAGTGGTAGAGCATGCCGCTCCATTCCACGACGTGTTCGCTGAAGTCTTCGAAGCGCGAAGTCTGACCAATGGCGGTGTGCCCCAACGCCAGCAAGCGCCCGTTGGCGGCGGCGCCCAGTTGCAGGCGCTGCAAGGTGCGCGGGCGATAGCCGAACGTGAACATCTGCTGGCGCGTCAGCGTGACCCGCACCGAACGCTTGAGCGCCAACGAGGCCATCACAGCCAGCGGCAATTGGTACTGCGGACGCAGCCCGGAACCAAACGCGCCGCCGACGAACGCGGCGAAGATGCGCACCTGGCTTTTATCCAGGCCGAAGACTTTTTGCACATACGCCTGGCAATTCTGCGGGCCCTGGGTCTTGTCATGGATATGCAGGGTGCCGTCCGGCTGATACAGCACCGTACTGGCGTGGGGCTCCATTGGGTTGTGGTGTTCGATGGGCGTGCTGTAGTGCACATCCAGGCTGACGGCGGCAGCGGTCCATTCGGCCTGGAAGTTGCCACGCGGTTCGGGCGGGGTTTGCGGCGAGGCGTGAGCTTGATCCTGCATGGCCAGCAGGTCGGTTTCGAAGGCTTCGGTTTCGTACTCGATGTCCACCAGTGAACCCGCATGCCGCGCCAGTTCAAGGTTGTCGGCGATAACTAGGGCCAGAGGCTGGCCGCTGTACAGCACGCGATCGTTGTAGAGCGGACGAAACGGCGAGCCGTCGGCGGCGTCGGCATCCTGGAACGCGTCATCGTAGCTGGCGATTGTGGGGCGATTGAGGTGATGGATCACTTCCACCACGCCCGGCAGCGCCAGCGCCTTGGAGGCATCGATGCGCAGCACACGACCTTTGGCGACGGTACTGGAGACCACGCTGCCGTGCAGCAGGCCTTCCTCGGGAAACTCACCGGCATAACGCGCTTTACCTGTGACCTTGAGCAGACCGTCGACCCGGTCCAAGGGTTTGCCGATAGCGGTCATGGGCGCTCTCCTGCGACAGCCGCATCACTCAGGGCACGAATAATCCCCCGGCGTGCCAGCTTGATCTTGAAGCCGTTGTGTTCCAGGGGTTCTGCGTCTTGCAGCAGCGCGTCGGCGGCGTGGCTGAAGGTTTCGCGGCTGACGAGTTGGCCGATCAACGCGGCTTCCACTGCGCGGTCCCGCCAGGGTTTATGGGCCACGCCCCCCAAGGCCAGGCGCGCGTCGACGATGCGCTCGCCGTCCAATTCAAGGGCAGCAGCAACGGACACCAGGGCGAACGCATAGGAGGCGCGGTCGCGGATTTTCAGGTAGTTGCTGTGGCTCGCCAGGTTGTCGGCGGGCAGTTCGATGGCGGTGATCAGCTCATCGTCAGCCAACTGGTTGTCACGCTGCGGCGCATCGCCGGGCAGGCGATGGAAGTCGGCAAACTCGATAACACGAGCGCCTGCACGACCTTCGACATGCACCCGCGCTTCCAACGCCGCCAACGCCACGCACATATCGGAAGGATGGGTCGCGACGCACTGTTCACTGGCGCCGAGGATGGCATGAATGCGATTCAACCCCGTGCGTGCCGGGCAGCCGCTGCCGGGCTCGCGCTTATTGCACGGCACAGTGGCGTCATAAAAGTAGTAGCAGCGGGTGCGCTGCAACAGATTGCCGCCGGTACTGGCCATATTGCGCAGCTGCGGCGAGGCGCCAGCGAGGATGGCCTGGGACAGCAGCGGGTAACGCTGTTCGATCAGCGGGTGCCAGGCCAGGTCGGCGTTGCTCACCAGGGCGCCGATCAGCAGTCCGCCCTCGGCAGTTGCCTGAACCTCATTTAACGGCAGCCCTGTGATGTCGATGAGATGCTCGGGGCGGCTGATGTTTTCTTTCATCAGGTCCAGCAGGTTGGTACCACCAGCGATAAAACGCGAGGCGGCACTGCTCAGGTGCACCGCTTCCTGCACATCGGCCGGCTTGCTGTAGTGGAAGGGATTCATCGCTCACCTCCCACGACGTCTGCAATGGCATCGCGGATATTGCTGTAGGCGCCGCAGCGACACAGGTTGCCGCTCATCAGCTCCTGGATCTGGGCAGGGTCGTGGGCGCGGCCTTCATTGGCCAAGCCGACCGCCGAGCAGATCTGGCCGGGGGTGCAGTAACCGCATTGGAAGGCGTCGTGTGTGATGAAGGCTTGCTGCATCGGGTGCAGTTGGTCGCCGTCGGCCAGGCCTTCGATGGTGGTCAGCTCGGCGCCGTCGCACATCACCGCCAGGGTCAGGCAGGCATTGATGCGCTTGCCGTCGCGCAGCACCGTGCAGGCACCGCATTGGCCGTGGTCGCAGCCTTTTTTGCTGCCGACCAGGTCGAGCTGTTCACGCAACAGGTCAAGCAGCGTGGTCCAGGGCAACACATCCAGCTGGCGGTCCTGGCCGTTGAGGCGCAGGCGTATCGAGTGGCTGACGAACGGCTGGGCCGTCGCGCCATTTGGGGTCGCGCTCATAAACACCTCACGGGTTGGTGTACATCCGCGGCGTTAGGAAAGTCGCCGTCTTAAGGGGTACGACTTCCCAGGGTATTGAGCGTTCAAGCTGATTGATCAGCGGATATTGAGCTGCGTGGTCAGGGTATTTTGCGGCGGGTTGATCGAGGAATTGCTGTACTGGAACCAGCCTTGGGCCTCGACATTCAGGTCAAACACATAGATGTAGCCCATCAGTGTGCCCACGCCGTTGCACACTTCGCTGATGTTGCCGACCTGACAAACCGCCGTGCGTTGCCCATTCAATTCGGCGCCATCGAAGCGGCCCATGGGGTTGTTACCCAGGCCCACCTCCATCACGGAAACCTTGGTAGGCCCACGGTGCGTACACATCTGTGTGCTCTGCGCGCGCTCGGGGATGCTTTCCTTACACGCTGACGACTCGACCTGGAACACACGCACTTCGCTCAACGGCGGTGCAGTCGCGCCCCAGGCCGGTGCTGCGCCGAGCAACAGGCCGATACAGGGGATCAGGGCTAGACTCCACGGGCTGGGGTTTTTCATGCGGCAAGTGACCTTCGTTTAAACGTCGGCGCAGTATGCCTCAAGGCCTCGGCTGCTGGTATGATGCGCCGCTTTTTCCGATCCTCTCTGAAACCACAGGCGCTTGGCGCAGTTTGTGCTTTGACTTAGAGGTCAACAAATCACGACGCCACAGAGCGTCACAGGGAGCCGGCATGCTGGAAAAGCTGTTTCAACTCAAGGCACACAACACCAACGTGCGCACCGAGATTCTCGCGGGCATCACGACATTCCTGGCCATGGCCTACATTCTGTTCGTGAACCCGAGCATCCTCGGCGAGACCGGCATGGACAAGGGCGCGGTGTTCGTCGCGACCTGCCTGGCCGCTGCCATCGGTTCGACCGTGATGGGCCTGATCGCCAACTACCCGATCGCCCTCGCGCCGGGCATGGGCCTCAACGCCTTCTTTACCTACACCGTGGTCCTGCACATGGGCCACACCTGGCAGGTGGCGCTGGGTGCGGTGTTTATCTCGGCGGTGCTGTTTTTCCTGCTGTCGATCTTCCGTATTCGTGAATGGATCATCAACGCCATCCCACTGCCGCTGCGTTCGGCGATTGCCGCCGGTATCGGCCTGTTCCTGGCGTTGATCGCCCTGCACAACGCCGGCATCGTGGTCGGCAACCCCAACACCCTGGTGGGCCTGGGCGACCTGAAAAAACCCGCGCCGATCCTGGCTACGTTCGGCTTTATCCTGATCGTCGCCCTGGAAGCCCTGGCGGTACGCGGTGCCGTACTGATCGGCATCCTGGCGGTGACCATCGTCTCGATCCTGCTGGGCGTCACCCCCTTCGGCGGCGTTGTCTCGATGCCGCCTTCCCTGGCCCCGACCTTCCTGCAGCTGGATATCAAAGGCGCGCTGGACATCGGCCTGGTCAGCGTGATCTTCGCCTTCCTGTTCGTTGACCTGTTCGACAACTCCGGCACCCTGATCGGCGTGGCCAAGCGTGCGGGCCTGATGGGCAAGGACGGCCATATGCCAAAAATGGGCCGTGCGCTGATTGCCGACAGTACCGCCGCCATGGCCGGCTCGCTGCTGGGTACGTCGACCACCACCAGCTACATCGAATCGGCTGCGGGCGTGAGCGCCGGTGGCCGTACCGGCTTGACTGCCATCGTGGTCGCGATCCTGTTCCTGCTGGCACTGTTCTTCTCGCCGCTGGCCGCCAGCGTGCCGGCCTTCGCCACTGCGCCGGCACTGCTGTTCGTGGCGGTGCTGATGACACAGGGCCTGGCTGAAATCGACTGGGACGACATTACCGTTGCAGCGCCGGTGGTGATCACCGCCCTGGCGATGCCTTTCACCTATTCCATCGCCAACGGCATCGCCTTCGGTTTCATCGCCTGGACCGCCATCAAGCTGCTTTCGGGCCGCTACCGTGAGCTGAACCCGGCACTGGTGATTCTGTCGATTCTGTTTGTGATCAAGCTGGGCTGGTTCAACGCATGACTTTTGACGCCGCAAGCTACACCGCTCAACTGCAAGACAAGGTCACGCGCTTGCGTGACCTGCTGGCCCCGTTCGACGCGCCAGCGCCGCAGGTCTTCGACTCGCCGCTGCAGCACTTCCGTCTGCGCGCGGAGTTCCGCCTGTGGCGCGAGGGCGGTGAGCGCCACTACGCGATGTTTTCCCAGGACGACAAGCGCACGCCGATCCTGATCGAAGAATTCCCCATCGCCAGCCTGCGCATCAACCAGTTGATGCCGCAACTCAAGGCCGCCTGGCAAGCCAGTGCAGCCCTGAGCCACAAGCTGTTCCAGGTGGAGTTCCTCACCACCTTGGCCGGCGATGCGATGATCACCCTGTGCTATCACCGCCCGCTGGACGAGCATTGGCACACCGCCGCCAACCAACTGGCGGCTGACTTGAATGTCAGCATCATCGGCCGCTCCAAGGGCAAGCGCGATGTGATCGGCCATGACTACGTGGTGGAAAAACTCGACGTGGGCGGCCGCACCTTCAGCTATCGCCAACCCGAAGGCGCCTTCACCCAGCCCAACGGCACGGTGAACCAGAAGATGCTCAACTGGGCTTATGAAGCCCTGGGTGATCGCCCGGATGATCTGCTGGAGCTGTATTGCGGCAACGGCAACTTCACCCTGCCGCTGGCTACGCGTGTACGCAAAGTACTGGCCACCGAAATCAGCAAGACCTCGGTGAATGCGGCGCTGAGCAACCTCGATGAAAACGCGGTGGATAACGTCACCCTGGTGCGCCTCTCAGCCGAAGAACTCACCGAAGCGCTGAACGAAGTGCGTCCGTTCCGTCGCCTGCACGGCATCGACCTGAAAAGCTATGAATTCGGCAGCGTCTTCGTCGACCCGCCGCGCGCCGGCATGGACCCGGACACCTGCGAGTTGACCCGGCGCTTCGACAACATCCTGTACATCTCCTGCAACCCGGAGACGTTGGCGGCGAACATTGCGCAACTGCATGACACGCACAAGATCACCCAGTGTGCGATGTTTGACCAGTTCCCGTGGACGCACCATATGGAGTCCGGGGTGTTATTGACCCGGCGGTAACTCAACGTCTTCCGGTTCCTTCTTGCGCGGCCGCCCGCCCTTCTTGCCATTGGCACGGGCGGCGGCTGCTTTGGCGGCGCTGCTTTTGCGGCCGTTGCGCGAGGCCACCAGGCTGGTGGCCAGGTCCATCAGCGGTTTGCTGGTGGCGATCAGGCCCGTGACTGAAACGTCCAGGTCCTGGGCCTCACAGCACAGCGCCTTGCCGCCAAAGCCAACTTCCAGTTGCGCAAAGTCCTCCAGGGAAAACCCCTCGAACTCGGGCAGACCAGCCACTGGCAGTACAACACGACTGCCGTCGCTAAAGCCGATGGAAATGCAGTTGTCTTCATAACGCACAGAGCTGGCACGGGCATAAAGGTGCCGTGTCTTGCGCCCTCGGGCTATCGCCTTTTCGACGTCGGCCTCAGTGAGCGGTTTATAGGGTACAGCTTTGGCTTTTACGATTTGCTTCATAGTTCAATCTCCACGAAACCCGGCGCTCTGACCAGATTCAAAATGGTTTTCTGCCCCACGACATCGTGCCGGGCACGCGCGATCACATAAACACCCGGCTGAATGATCAGCCCAGGCAACACTTCGCGAGCCTCCCAATCCCAGGAATGATTCTCCAGGCAGACCGTTTGCAGGTACTCCCACCAGATCCTGCGTGCCCGCGCAAGGTAATGGCGCTGCATGATCGCCCCGCGTATCTCTTTCAAAACCGCCATGGGTGGCTGCCACCGCTCAGGCTCTACGTCCCACAACTCCACTTCCCCATTCAGAAAGCTGAATCGAAAACGCGCATCCCATTCGTTCCCCCGCACAGGCACATGGGGCGGGCAATGCTCATCCCTGATAAACACCGAAATCACATAGCCTTTGTAAGTGCCTACTCGCATCGTAACCCATCCGTTAGGTTATTTTCCGCCAGGTAACAATTTTCCCTTGTCACCCGACAACCGGCTCCATTTCCCAGAGCTGATTCACAGATTAGTAAGCACAAAAAACCCGGCGAATGCCGGGTTGTAACCACTCATGCCGAGGGCTGGAAATACCCCGCCAAGGCCCGCAAGTCCTGCTCGCTCAGCAACCCCGCGTAATACTTCAGCTGAATCCTTGCCAGCAGATACGCATGTCGCGCATTCGCCAAATCGCGGCGGGCGGTGAAGAGTTGCTGTTCGGCGTCGAGCACGTCGAGGTTGACCCGCTCACCGCCGGCCACACTCTTTTTCGTCGCAGCGACTAAAGCCGTGGCAGAGCTGACGGCCATTTCATAAGCACGCACTTTCGCCGCGCCACTGGTGTTGAGGTTGAACTGTTTGCGCAACTCCACCAGCGTGGCCGAGGTTTGCGCGTCCAACTCGTATTGGGCCTGGGACAACTGGTTCGCCGCCTGGCGGGTCGACGCCGACACACCACCACCGGCAAACAGCGGCAGGCTGACCTGAATGCCGACAGTATTAGTGTCGTATTTCTGGTTGTAGCTACTTTCCGAGTCGGAGTTGGTCTGGCGGCTGGTGGCGTACAGGCTGACCTTGGGCAGGTGGCCTGCGCGTTTGCGTTCCACTTCATAGGAGGCCACGTCCAGGGCGTGGTGCTGGGATTTGAGTTCCGGGTTGTTGGCCATGGCCAGTTCACGCCAAGTCTCGAAGCGATTGGGTTCCAGGGGCGGAATATCGAATTGGCGCGTCAGCGGCGCCAGTTCTTCGATCTGCAACGGTTGGCCGACGATGGCTTCCAGCTCGCGCAAGGCGCTGTCCTGGGCGTCTTGCGATTCGATTTCTTCGGCCTGGGCCAGGCTCAGGCGCGCCTGGGTTTCCAGCACATCGGTGCGTGTGCCTTCACCGCCTTTTAGAAGGCGATCATTGAGTTGCAAGCGCTCGGTATACGCACGCTTCTGTGCACGGCTCAGCTCAATGCGTTCCTGGGCCAACAACGCCTGGCTGTAGGCATTGAGTACCCGCACGGCCAGTTCCTGGCTCTTGCCGCGAAAGCGTTCATCAGCCATCAATGCCTGAGCGGTGCCCTGGCGAAAACGCGCATAGGCTTCGTAATCCAGCAGCGGCTGCTGCAAGGTCAAGGTCGACGCATAGCTGCGGTAATCACGGTCGCTTTTGACATCACCCGCCGTTACTTCGGACTCGTTGCGCGAGTTGTTATAGCTCCACGACAAATTCGGCAACAACGCCGCACGGCCGATCGCGCGGTTTTCTTCACCGCCTTCACGCTCCTGGATGGCGGCCTGAAACGTCGGATCGTTGCGTAGCGCCAAGTCATAGGCATCCAGCAAACCCAGGGCGTGTGCCGCCGAGGTACAACCGAAACACAGGGTAAACACCAGCGCCTTCATTCTTCCACCAGGGCCATATGGGTGCGATCCATCAGGGGTTTGAACAGGTAGTTGAGCATCGAGCGCTCCCCGGTCTTGACGAAGGTTTCCACCGGCATGCCTGGGCGGATCTGAACACCGTCCAGTTGCTGCATGCCGGCCGCGCTCACTTGGGCACGCAGCGTGTAATAGGGCTCATCGGTGCGTTCATCGACCTGACGGTCCGCCGAGACCAACGTCACCTCACCGGCCACCCGTGGCGTGGTGGATTGGTTGAAGGCCGAGAACATCAGCTCCACCGGCAGGCCGGGGTGCACCTTGTCGACCATCTGCACCGGCACCCGCGCCTCCACCAGCAAGGGCTCGCCCTGGGGCACGATGTCCATCAACGGCTGGCCGGGCTTGATCACGCCGCCTTCGGTGTACACGTCCAACCCCACCACCACGCCGCTTGCGGGCGCACGCACCAGGCTGTTCGCCAATTCGAACTCGGCCGACGCCAGGCGATTGCGAAGGTCGTCGCTGCGGGTGCGGGTCTCGGCCAACTGGCCGCGCAGGTCTTTCTGGAAGTCTTCGCCGAGCTGGCGGATGCGCAGGCGCAGTTCCATCACCTGGCGTTGCAGTTGGCCGATGCGACCGTAGTCCTCGGCGATGGCGCCGTCGATCTGAGAGTACAGTCGCTCGCTGTCGAGCAGGCGGTTGCGTGGGATATAACCTTCACGCGCCAACTCGCGCAGGCCTTGCAACTGCTCGTTCAACGCTGCGCGCTGCTGGACCTTGCTCGCTTGCGAATCCCGCGTACCGCGCAGTTGCGCCTCGGCCCCGGCGATGGTTTCGCGCAGGCCTTGTTGCTCGGTGGCCAGTGCCTGGGCGCGGCTATTGAACAACTGTCGTTGCAGGCTCAAGGTGCCCGCCGCCTGCGGATCGTTAAGCAATTCAGCGTTGAAGGTGATCGCCGCCAACCCTTCGCTTTCAGCACTCAAGCGCGCCTCGCTGGCCAGGGACGCCAGGTACTGGCTGCGCAGGGACTGCATCTGCCCGCGCAACGGGGTTTCCTTCAAGCGCAACAACACTTGACCGGCGCTCACCACGTCACCGTCGCGCACGTCGATACGCTCGACGATACCCCCGGCCGGGTGCTGCACGGTCTTGCGATGGCCCGAGACCATGACCTTGCCCGGCACGGCCACGCCCTTATCGAGTGGCGCCAAAGCCGCCCATCCGAGGAAGCCGGCAAAACCGCCGAGTACCAACAGCCATCCCAGGCGCGAGTACTTTTTGTCATCCAGCGCCAGCACATTATTGGGCGCATCGCTGATCAATACAGGTTTGCTCTGGTTCATGCCTGTTTTCCTTCACCGAGGCGGTAACTCATGCTCATGGTCGATACCGGTTTGGGCGCTGCCGGTTTCTGCCGTGCCTCCAGCACACGCGCCGTCGGCCCAAAGGCCTGCAGCTGACCTTCCTTGAGGATCAGCAACTGGTCAGTCAGGGTCAGCACGTTGGGTTTGTGGGTGATCAGGATCACTGTTCGGCGCTGCTGCTTGAGCTGGGTGATCGCTTGGAGCAAAGCCTGCTCGCCGACTTCATCGAGGTTGGCGTTGGGTTCGTCCAACACAATCAGCGCGGGCAGGCCGTACAGCGCGCGGGCCAGCGCGACGCGTTGCTTCTGGCCACCGGAAAGCCCGCTGCCGCCCTCCCCCAATTGCGTGTCGTAGCCCTGGGGCAATTGCAGGATCAGCTCATGCACGCCGGCCATTTGTGCAGCCGCGAGGACTTTATCCGCGTCGACCTCAGCAAACCGCGCGATGTTTTGCGCGATGCTGCCGGCGAACAGCTGGATGTCTTGCGGCAGGTAACCGATGTGCGGGCCCAACTGCTGCTTGTCCCATAAGGCCAAGTCGGCGCCATCCAGCCGCACCTTGCCGGCCAGGGGCGCCCAGGCGCCCACCAGTATCCGAGCGAGGGTGGATTTGCCGCAGCCCGACGGCCCGATCACGCCCAGGACTTCCCCGGCTGCCAGGTTGAAACCCAGATTGGCCAACGCGGGCCGACGGCTGCCGGGGGCACAGGCGCTGATCTGTTCGACGCTCAATTGGCCTTTGGGCACCGGCAGCGTCATACGCTGCGGACGCGCGGGATTCGCCGCCAGCATCTGCGACAACCGATCAAAGGCCAGGCGCGCCGAACCCCACTGTTTCCACACGCCGATCAATTGGTCGATGGGGCTCAGCACGCGGCCCATCAGGATCGAGCCGGCAATCATCATGCCCGGCGTGATCTCGCCTTGCACCGCCAGCAAGGCGCCCAGGCCCAGCACCAGGGATTGCAGCGCCAGACGCACGCCCTTGGACCAGGCGGTAACGGTCGCGGTCTTTTCACTGGCCAGGTTCTGCTGCGCCAAAAACGCCTGATGCTGGCCGAACCAACGCGCACGAAAGGTGGCGAGCATGCCCATGGCTTCGATGGTGTCGGCATTGCGCAGGTTGGCCGTGGCCTGCTGGCTGGCGCTGATGGACAGCTGGCTGGCCAGGGCCATCGGCGCCTGGCTGACGTGATGGTTGACCCACGCCAGCACAATCAACAACAGCGCGCCGATCAGCGCCAACAGACCGAGCCAGGGGTGGAACAGGAAAATCACCAGCAGGTACACCGGAAACCACGGCGCATCAAAGAATGCGAACAACGCCTGGCCGGTGGCGAACTGGCGCAGCGTGGTCAGGTCATGCAACGCCTGGCCCGCCGCCTGCGTGCCGCCCTTGAGCTGCGCTTCAAACGCGGCGTCGTACACCCGCTGGTTCAAGCGCATGTCCATCTGCGTACCGAGGCGGATCACCACCTGGCTGCGCACCCATTCCAACGCGCCCATCAGGCCGAACAGGCCGAGGATCATCAGCGTCAGCATCAACAGGGTCATCTGATTGCCCGAGGCCAGCACCCGGTCGTACACCTGCAGCATGTACAGCGCCGGGGCGAGCATCAGCAGGTTGATCACCGCCGAGAACAGGCCGATGTTGAAGAAGCCACTTTTATAGGCCTTGAGGGCGGCCAAGGTTTCGTTGCCGACGTGGCGCATCTGGGGATTCTCATGGGGTTGAGCGGGCAGCGCCGCCGCGTTGACAGGCAAAGCGACGCTGCGCAGAATTCGGCACCGCCGTCGCTGAAGAGTTAGAAGGCTTGGCGACAGCGGTGTGTAAAACGGCGAATGGGAGAGCGATCTTCCATTCGCTTTTTTGCTTAAGCGGCCAGGGCGAAGTCCTGCGGCACGTCTTGCACGCCCACCAGGGCAATGTCGGACGCTGCGACCGAAGCCGAGTCCACATGAGCCACACCGGCAGCCGCCAGTTGGTCGAACGTCGAGTTGATCGACAGGCTTGGGTCGATGTCCTTGAGCAGGGAGTCGATCGCCGAAGCCAGTGCCGAGCTGTCGCCACTCATCAGGCCGTATACGATTTTGTGCACCTGGCCATCACGGCCTTCGGATTGCAGGCTCGACAGGCCCAGGTTGGCGAAGCTGACTTCCTGCTCGGCGAGGCTGTAGCTACCGCCGGCCCCGCCGCCGGTCAGGATAGTGCCCAGGTTCAGGGAGTCGATCGAACCCCACAAGGTGTGCGACGGCGGGTTGAACAAGGTGTAATGCAGGTCACCATTAGCCACCACAGCCGCGTTGCTTTCAGTGCTCGACACACCGTATTGGGTGCCATCGAACGGGCCAGGATTGAAACCACCGGTGTTCGAACCCTCCTTGACCGACCCTTCACGGTGGTTCAGGTCACCAAAGTAAGCCGACCAGTCGCTCAGGTACTCGGCAACGGTGTTAGTGGCGTAGGTCGTGCTGTATGAAATAGAAATGCTCATGCAAAACTCCAAGTCATGGGGTGGTATCTCCACAGCAAGCCACTGCCTGCTGTGGTTTTGCCCGTCACTGGGCAAAATCGGTCAGAACTGATATTCAACGGTGCCTTGCAACGTGCGCCCACGCCCCAGGGTGAAGGCCAACACGTCGCCCAGCGGCACCAGATAGGCGCGGTCGGTGACGTTTTCCATGGCCAGGCGCAGGGTCAACTGGTCGGTGGCGCGGTAGCTGCTGTAGAGGTCATAGACGGTGTAGGGCTTCCAGTCGGCCGGGTACACACCGGTTTGCGAAGTGGTCACGCCGACGCCGCCCTTGACGTAGTAACCACCGCTGTAACGGGCGCGAACGCCCACATCCAACTTGCGCTCAAGGAAGCGCGCGCCCAGCGTCGCGGTGCCGCGATCCATCGGCATGTGCTCTGAGGAGCCCAGGATCGCGCTGCAACTCTGCCCCGCATTGGCCACGTCATCCGGCACCATCGCGTCTACCGGCGCCCGGCTACCCGGCCCTTTCTGGATCTTGGTCACACCGCCCAACCATGCGGTCTTGCTGCAGAACTTATTGCTGCCGAGCATGCGTGTGTAGTTGAACTGGCCGTAGGCGAACCCGGCGTCGTAATCCAGCTGGTATTCCAGGCCGCGAAAACGCGTGGTCTCCAGGTTGTTCACATACGCCGCATTACCGATATTGGCGATGCCATAACCTGGCGGCTGCACGCCCAGGGCCATATAGGAAAAGTCGTCCACACGGGTGTTGAAGTAGGACACTTTCATGCCCACGCGGTCTTCGGAGAACAGCAGGTCCTCCTTCAACACATTGAAGCCAACCTCCCAGGACGTGGACGTCTCAGGCTTCAAGTAGGGGTTGGGGAAAATCGACTCCGAGCCCCCTCCATGTGGCCGGCCACTCACCAGCGTTTCGGTGACTGCAGGCGGGCGCCAGCCCTTGCCGTAGGTGGCGAAGAGTTGAAGCCAATCCACGCCCGGCTTGATCGACAGGCCAAAGGTCGGCGAGAAATGCCCCTCTTCCCGATCCACGTCATAGGTCATGGGCAAGCCCACTTGCCGGGTGGTGCCAATGATGAACGTACGCGTGTTCAAACCGGTTTCGCCCCGCAGCCGATAGCGGTCGTAGCGCAACCCGGCGTTGAGGTTCAGCCAGTTGTCGTAGTCGAAATCCAGGCGCGCGAACAGGCTACCCATCGCCCGGTCACCTTTGGGCGTGATGCTTTCCGCCGCCGAGGCCGTGACGGCCGAGTCGGCGGCCACCATTTGGTTGGAGTCCGGGCGGACTTTGTCGTAGAAAAATTCCAGGCCATAGTTGGCCTTGATCACGGACAGTTCGCTCAAGGCAAAGGTCGAAATGTTCTGTGCCTGGAAACCATAGGTGTTGGTCTGGTAGGTGACCTCGTAACCCTTGCTGCTGCCACGGGTCAGCGTGGACTGATCGTTGCGGGTATCGACGTAATAAAGCTTGGCCTTGAAATCGATCAACGGGTTGTCCGGCGTGTAGCTGTAGTCCAGCGCGAAGTTCTGCGCCGTGACGTCGCTGCTGCCGAGTTTCTCCCAGAGCTGGGCTTTTTCGGCGGTCATCATGTTGACGTCGTCATAGCCGACTTCGGTGGTCAGGTAGCTCAGTTGAAGGCGCTGATCCACCGGCAGGTTGAGGCCTAGCTTGAGCAGTCGCGAGCGCATCACCGAACCGGTGTATTCCACAGTGGAGTTCTTGATCCGGTCTTCACTGGCCGGCAGGAAGGAACTGCCAGTGCGCAACTCGCCAATGCTGCCCTGGGTGCCGGGCTTATAGTCGCCGAGGTGACGCTCACTGGCCGCCACCAACATGTCCCACACGTCGGTGCCCACCGCAAACGCCGAGCTGCCGATAAAGTGCGTGCCGTTGCTGCGCCCGCCCAAACCTGTGGTCAAGCGGATACGCCCGCCGATTTCCTTGCCGTCCTTGAGCAGGTCGGCCGCTTCCACGGTACGAAAGTTGGCCACCCCGCCAATCACCCCCGCCCCACCCATCGTGGAAGTGGCGCCCTTTTCGATCACCACTTCAGACAACAACTCCGGGTCGACATACAGCGTGCCATTGCGTTGCTGGTGGCCACTTTGTTGATAGTTCTGACGCATGCCGTCCACGGACATGTTGACCCGGCCGTAGTCCTGTATGCCGCGAATATTCACCGACAAACCGGGGTCTTGCTGGCTGACCGCCGAGTAGACGCCCGGCGCCTCCTCCAGCATTTCAGCGGCATGCCGGGGCGGGTTGCGATCCAGTTGCTCGCGCCCGACCACACTCACCGAGCGGGGCGACGAGTACACCCAATCGTTGGGGTGCAGGCCGGTGATCGTGGTGGTGCCCAGCGCCAAAGCGGCGCCGCTCTGCTCAACGCGGGTCAGGGTGACCTGACGCTCGCCGTTGAAGCGATACTCCACCGGGGCGTTGCCCAGCAACCGCGCCAAGCCTTCCTGCACGCTGTACTGCCCTTTCACCGCCGTACTCTGCAGACCTTCCAGGCGCTGGCTGTCGAACAGCACTTGCAGGCCGGCTTGGTCGGCAAACGCCAGCACGGCACTGCCCAGGGATTGCGCAGGGATATCAATCATCAACACAGCTGGCTGTGCAGCCTTCACCTGGGGTTGCGCGGCGTACACCGGGGCCGCAACGGCGAACAGGCCCAAGTGGATGGCCAGGGCTAACCGGCTAACGGTGATACGCCCCTTGTTGAGTGCTGACATTTCTGTTGTTCCCTGCGCTGAGCGTTTTTTGTTTATGCGAATGCTTCTCACCTAGCAAGACGTGCGACGCGCAGGAAGTCAGTAAGATTTTTTGAAAGTTTTTCAGGAAGGGGGATTTCAGGCGGTGGGAGCAGGCCCCCACCGGGTCATCAATAGATCAGGCTGAGGCCAGCCAGGTCCAGGCGTTGCACCTGGAGTTCCTGGGTGAGCGTGGCAAGGGCAGTGTCGAGCATGTCGAGGCGGAACACGCCGCTGACTTCACGCTCACCGAGGGCCGAGTCGGTCAACACCACGCGCCCGGGACGGTAGCGGTTGAGCTGTTCGATGACAGTGGCCAACGGCTGGCGATCAAAGATCAACACACCGCGCCGCCAGCTGGTGGCGCGCGCAACATCGAGTTGGTCCAAGGGCACGATGCCTTGCTGAGGGCTGTAGCGTACGGCCAGGCCTTCCTGGACCACCCTGTCGGACGGGCCCTTTTTCGGCGTCGCGTTCAGGGACACCTCGACACTGTGTTCCAGCACGCCAACCCACGCCTGACTGTCGTCTTCGCGCTCTACCACAAACCGCGTGCCCAGCGCGCGGGTCTGGCCGCCGGCGCTTTGCACCACAAACGGCCGGGTTTCCTCACCGACCATCGGCGCCACGTCAAAAATTGCCGAGCCTTGGAGCAGGCTGATGCGCCGTTGCACACCGTCGTAGTCCAGGCGGATGGCACTGGCGGAATCCAGCTCGACCTTGCTGCCGTCGGCCAGGTGCACGGTGCGCACCTCGCCTTTCGCGGTGATGTAATCGGCTTGCACGCGCAGCAACACGTCCGGCCCGCGCCCCCAGCCAACACCGGCCACGATCACGACCAATGCGACGGCGGCCGCGCGTTGCCATGGGCTTCGCCGCCTGGAGCGGCGCACGGGCATCGTTGCCGCTGACGGACGCTGGCGGTGCACGGGCTCGTCCTTGTACACATCGCCCAACGCCGCCCAGGTCTGTTCGGCAAAACGCAAGGCCGCTTCATGGCGGCTGTCGCAGGCGATCCAATGCTGCAGCTCGGCCTGCTCCTGTTCGGTCAGGGCACCGGCGTGCAGGCGCACCGCCCATTCGGCGGCCGCCTCGGTAATGCTGTGCTGTTGCGGACCCTGGCTATTCACGTGTGAATCTCGAATTTTTCGTTATGTAACGCTGTGACGTCTGACGTGGCGAATTTCGGTAACTCATTCGTCGGATGGCGCCACTTCGCCGTCCTGCAAGCGCTGCATCACGTAGGCCAACGCCTTGGCCAGGTGCTTTTGTACGGAGCTGTCGGAGATGTCCAGGTGGCGGGCGACCTGGGCGTGGGTCATGCCTTCGATACGATTGAGGCGGAAAATCTGCTGGGTGCGTTCCGGCAACTCCGCCAGTGCCTGCTTCAATGCCTGTCGCTGTTGCTGCGCCATTGCCTGAGCCTCCAACCCGGCCACTTCATCTTCAATCTCGGCCAGCGCCTCATGGGGCACGGAGTCTGTCTTGCGCCGCGCTTCCTGGCGAATATGGTCGATCAGCAGATTGCTCGCCGTTCGATAGAGATAGCCCTGGGAGTTGTCGATGCGCTCGCCGGCGGGCTTTTCGGCCAGGCGCAGGAAACTCTCCTGCACCAGGTCTGCGGCCAACTGCGGGTCCCGTACCTTGCGCGCCAGATACCCGCGCAGGGTATCGGCATGCTTGAGAAACAGGCCTTTGAGATCCACGTCCGACAAACCGACTCCCTGGAATGTAAAGGAAACAGGCGGGCATATTAAGCGTTGTCGAGAATGGTTTTCAATTGATATCTAATCTGATCCGCTCGTGCGAAAGGTCGGATTAACAGTTCGATAATCGAACACATCCGCCGCCATCAATTGACCAAATTAACTAACCAGTACATTTTATCTGCACAACTAACAAGAACTGTGGAGATACTCCCAATGCCGCCTATCGTGCTGGTGCTCAACGGCCCCAATCTCAACCTGCTCGGCACCCGCGAGCCCGCCACCTACGGTCATGAAACCCTGGCCGATGTTGCCGCCCTGTGTGGCCGCAGCGCCGAACAACTCGGGCTGAAAATCGAATTTCGCCAGACCAACCACGAAGGCGAATTGCTCGACTGGATCCACGGCGCCCGCGCCCGTTGCGCCGGCATCGTGATCAACCCGGCGGCCTGGACCCACACCTCCGTGGCGATTCGCGACGCGCTGGTGGCCAGTGAAGTGCCGGTGATCGAAGTGCATCTTTCCAACGTGCATGCCCGCGAAGCGTTCCGGCATCACTCGTTTGTGTCGCCGATTGCCAAGGCTGTCCTCGCAGGTTTCGGCAGCCACGGCTATCACCTGGCCCTGGAACATTTCAGCCAGTTGCTCAAAGGGTCGGCCCGATGAAACCGCGCATCCTCGCCGGCCTGATTGGCGCCGGCATCCAGGCTTCCCGCACGCCCGCCCTGCACGAACAGGAAGGCGATGCCCAAGGCCTGCGCTACCTGTATCACCTGATCGACCTTGAGCCCCTGCACCTGGACACCAACGCCCTGCCCGACCTGCTCGACGCCGCCGAGCTGATGCACTTCACCGGCCTGAACATTACCTACCCGTGCAAGCAGGCGATCCTACCGCTGCTCGATGAACTGTCCGACGAGGCCCGCGGCATTGGCGCGGTCAACACCGTGGTGTTCAAGGACGGCAAGCGCATCGGCCACAACACCGATTGCCTGGGGTTCGCCGAAGGCTTTCGACGCAACCTGAAGGATGTGGCACGCCAACGCGTGGTGCAGATGGGTGCCGGCGGTGCGGGCGCGGCGGTGGCGCATGCGCTGCTGGCGGAAGGTGTGCAGCAGTTGAGTATTTTCGATGTGGACATCAGCCGCGCCCGCGACCTGGTGGATAACCTCGCCCAGCGTTTCGGCGCCGGTCGGGCCCAAGTGGGCAGCCAACTGGAAAATGCCCTGGCCGAGGCCGATGGCTTGGTCAACACCACACCGATGGGCATGGCCAAGCTGCCGGGCACACCGGTTCCGGCCACCTGGCTACGCGCTGAATTGTGGGTGGCGGAGATCGTGTATTTCCCGCTGGAAACCGAACTGCTGCGCGACGCCCGCGCCTTGGGTTGCCGCACCTTGGATGGCGGCAACATGGCGGTGTTTCAGGCGGTGAAGGCGTTTGAGCTGTTCAGTGGGGAAGTGCCGGATGCGCAGCGTATGTTGGCGCATTTCCAGGCCATGAATACCTAACTGCCGAAACCGGATCAAAAAATGTGGGAGCGGGCTTGCTCAAGCCTGCAAGTAACGCATCACCGAATCACAAATCATGTCCCGATGCCGCTGTTTAACCGCCTCATCCGACAGGTCGATCTGAAAAATCTCACTGAAGGTATGGCGGTTGGACACCCGGTAAAAGCTGAACGAGTTGATCAGCAGGTGCACGTCCAACGGCTCCAGCCCTTCCCGGAACAAGCCCAGCTCGGCCCCCCGGCGCAAGGTTTCACCCAGTCCTTCGAGGATCTTGCTGTTCATCGCCTTGATGGTGTCGGTGCGCTTCACGTACTCGGCATTGTGGATATTTTCGATGCTGACGATGCGCACGAAGTCCACGTTCTGATCATGGTGATCAAAGGTGAATTCCACCAGCCGCCGGATCGCCTCGCGCGGCTCCAGCGCCGTGAGGTTCATGCGGGTTTCGGTGTTGCGGATGTCGCCGTAGAGCTTCTCCAGCACTTCGACGTACAACTGCTCCTTGCTGCCGAAGTAGTAATAGATCATGCGCTTGGACGTGTGGATACGCTCGGCGATCGCGTCCACGCGAGCGCCGGAAAGGCCCTGCTGGACAAACTCGACGATGGCTTCCTGGAGTATGTTTTCGCGGGTCTTTTCCGGATTGTTCTTACGACTCTTGCGAGGTGCCTCGGTGGTCATGGTGCGCTCACGGCCAGTGTTATGCAGGCCGTGATTATGGGCCGCGATGCGGCCTGAAAGAAAGCACCTGACCCACCGTTATAAACGCGCCTGGCGCACCGCACCGCTGCGCGATTTGGCCATCGCCGCCAGGCGCACCGCCACATTGGCCGCGCCGTAGCCGGCATAGCCATTTTTGCGCTGGATGATCTCGAAGAAAAACCGCCCTTCGAACGGTTCGGTGTACACGTGAAACAACTCACCGCCCTGGGCGTCGCGGTCGTACAGCACGTTGTAGTACGCCAACTCGCTGAGGAACTCATCATCGAAATCGAAACGCGCCGCCAGGTCGTCATAGTAGTTGAGCGGGATATCCAGCAGCGGCACACCGGCCTCTTTGGCACGGCGCACCTCAGCGAAAATATCCGCGCAGTCGAAGGCAATGTGGTGCACGCCCGAGCCACGATAGCTCGACAGCGCGTGGGAAATCGCGGTGTTGCGGTTCTCGGAGATGTTCAGCGGCAGGCGGATCGAACTGCAACGGCTGCGCAGGGCACGGCTTTTTACCAGACCGTAAGGGTCCGGCAGCACCACTTCGTCGTCGGCTTCGAAATCCAGCAGGCTCTTGTAGAACAGCACCCAACTGTCGAGGCTGTCGGCCGGCAACGCCATGGCCATATGGTCGATGCGCAGCAAGCCGCCGCTGGACGACGCGGCAGGTTGCAGGTTGAAGTCGGTGTCGTAGAGGCCGCCTTCACTCTGGTCCACCAGGTAAATCAGGCTGCCATCCGGCGCACGCACCGCCGCCAACTCCAGCTCGTTGGACCCGACCAACCCGCGATAGGGCTGGCCTTTGTAGGCCACCGCGCGTTCCAGGGCCTTGGCGCTGTCCTTGACCCGGATCGCCGTGGCGCACAACGACGGCCCGTGGGCTTCGAAGAAGTTGTGGGCAAAGGAATAGGGTTCGCAGTTGAGGATCAGGTTGATATCACCCTGGCGCAACAGGCTCACGCTCTTGGAGCGGTGCTGCCCGGCCTTGACGAACCCCAGGCGTTCCAGCCAGTGAGTCAGCTTGGCGCCGAGGCTTTCATCCACGGCGAACTCCAGGAACTCGATGCCGTCGTACTCGCTGGCGGCCGGGGTATCGAACAGAATCTCGACAGGCTGCGCTGGCGCTTCTTGCTTCAGGCGCTCGCGGGTTTTCTCTTCCAGGTACAGCAAGGAGCGCAGGCCATCCGCCGCGTTCGCGCGAGTCGGCGCGGCGCGGAAGCCGTCGTTGAAAATCTCCAGGGACAGCGGCCCGGTGTAGCCACTCTTGATGATCGGCGCAAGGAACCCCGCCAGGTCGAATTCGCCTTGGCCGGGGAAGCAGCGGAAATGCCGGCTCCACTCCAGCACATCCATGGCCAGGATCGGCGCGTCGGCCATTTGCACGAAGAAGATTTTGTCGCCGGGGATCTCGGCAATCGCACTCGGGTCGCCTTTGAGGGACAGGGTGTGGAAGCTGTCGAGCAATACGCCAAGGCTGGGGTGATCGACCTGACGCACCAGGTTCCACACCTGCTGCCAGGTGTTCACATGCTTGCCCCAGGCCAACGCTTCGTAGCCGATGCGCAGGCCACGACGACCGGCGTGTTCGGCGAGCAGGCTCAGGTCATCCAGCAAAATACGCTCGTCACCCACGCTGTCGGCCGAGGCATTGCTGCACACCAGCACCAGGTCGGTGCCCAGTTCCTGCATCAAATCGAATTTGCGCTCGGCACGTTCCAGGTTGCGCGCCAGGCGGTCACGGCGGCAGCCTTCAAAGTCGCGGAACGGCTGGAACAAGGTGATGGCAATGCCGAGGTCGGCGCACATTTGCCTAACTTCGCGGGGGCTGCCGTCGTAATACAACAAGTCGTTCTCAAAGATCTCGACCCCATCAAACCCGGCGGCGGCAATGGCTTCGAGCTTTTCCGGCAGGGTGCCGCTCAAGGAAACAGTGGCAATGGAACGTTGCATGGGCGACTCCCGGCAATTGTTGTTTGTGGCAAATTATTCGCCCCTAGCCTACCCGCAGCAATTAAAATGTACGAACCAGTTAGTTTTTGGTGCGATTATCGAACACTATGCCCCTTTGGCGAATTGACGATTTTTTAGCCACTGCGCACCATCGATGACGTAACAGACCCAGAACACACCATAAAAATTTCAAAAAACGGGTACGACCTCATGCCTCTGCAAAACTCCGCCCTGGCCGCGCGCCACGGCACCCCGCACGCCGGCATCGGCGACAAGGTCCGCGGCGCCCTCGCCGTGGGCAAAACGCGCTGGGGCATGTTGGCCCTGGTGTTTTTCGCCACCACCCTCAACTACATCGACCGCGCCGCGCTGGGCGTCATGCAGCCGATCCTCGCCAAGGAGATGAGCTGGACGGCGATGGACTACGCCAACATCAACTTCTGGTTCCAGGTCGGCTACGCCATCGGTTTTGTGCTGCAGGGTCGTTTGATCGATCGGGTGGGCGTGAAACGTGTGTTCTTCTGCGCCGTGCTGTTGTGGAGCCTGGCCACCGGCGCCCACGGCCTGGCGACGTCGGCGGTCGGCTTTATGGTGTGCCGCTTTATCCTTGGGCTGACCGAAGCCGCCAACTACCCGGCGTGCGTGAAAACCACGCGGTTGTGGTTCCCTGCCGGTGAACGTGCAGTGGCCACCGGTATCTTCAACGCCGGCACCAACGTCGGCGCGATGATGACGCCGATGCTGCTGCCATTGATCCTGCACGTGTGGGGCTGGCAGGCGGCGTTCCTGTGCATGGCCTCGCTTGGCGCGATCTGGCTGGTGTTCTGGGGCTTGAAGTACTACAACCCCGAAGATCATCCGACGGTTAAGCAATCCGAATTGGACTACGTGCAACAGCAAGTCGAACCGGAACAACCGGGCGTACCGTTCAGCCGCATCCTGCGCATGCGCGGCACCTGGGCCTTCGCCATCGCCTACGCACTGACCGCGCCGGTGTTCTGGTTCTACCTGTATTGGCTGCCGCCGTTCCTGAACCAGCAATACAACTTGGGCATCAACGTGACTCAGATGGGCATTCCGCTGATCATCATCTACCTGACGGCGGATTTTGGCAGCGTGGGTGGCGGGATCCTGTCGTCGTTCCTGATCGGTCGTGGCATGAACTCGATCAAGGCGCGGTTGCTGTCGATGCTGCTGTTTGCCTGCTGCATCGTCGGCGTGATCATGGCGGCCGGCTCCAGCCAACTGTGGGTCGCGGTGTTTGCCATCTCCCTGGCCATCGGCGCGCACCAGGCCTGGACCGCGAACATCTGGAGCCTGGTGATGGACTACACGCCCAAACACATGATGAGCACGGTGTTTGGCTTCGGGGGCATGTGCGCGGCCATCGGCGGCATGTTCATGACCCAGATCGTCGGCCACATCCTGACCGTGACCAACAACAACTACACCGTGTTGTTCACCCTGATCCCGGCGATGTACTTCATTGCGCTGACCTGGATGTACTTCATGGCGCCACGCAAGATTCCTACCGTAGACGTCTAACGCTACCTACGCCGCTGCTGCCAGGCAGCGGCCAGCCCGCTCATGCAGATCACCCCGATGCCGACCACTGTGGTCACATCGGGGGTATGGCTGAACACCAGCCAGCCCAACAACCCCGCAAACACGATCTGGCAATAGCCGAACGGCGCCAGCAAGGCCGGCGCCGCAAAGCGGAACGCCTGGGTCAGCATCAAGTGCGCGGTCATCCCGCAAGTGCCCAGGGCCAGCATCAATGCGCCATGCCACAGCGTCGGGACCTGCCAGAAGAACGGCACCATCGCACTCATCACCAAGGTATTGCACAGGCCGGCAAAGAAGTTGCTGGTGGTGGGCGTGTCGTATTGGCTGAGGATGCGCGTGAGCAGTTGGTAGAAGCAGAAGAACAGCGCCGAACACAGCGGCAGCAACACCGCCGGGGTGAACAGTTCGCCGCCGGGGTGGATGATGATCAGCACGCCGACAAACCCGCAGATCACCGCCAGCCATTGGCCACGGGTCACGTGCTCACCGAGCAGCGGCACTGACAATGCAGTCACCAGGATCGGCGCCAGGAAGTTCACCGCCGTGGCTTCCGCCAGCGGGATGTAATGCAGCGCCGCGGTAAAAAACAGACTGGTGCCCAACAGGCACAACGCCCGCACCACCTGCATCCCCGGTCGCTTGCTACGCAATACCCGCAGGCCAGACTGCGGCAGGAAAATTCCGGCCATCAACAAGGTGTGCACCAGGTAACGCGCCCACACCACCATCACGATCGGGTAGAACCCCGCGAGGTATTTGGACAAGGCGTCGTGACTGGAAAACAGAAACGTCGCCAAAACAATCAGCAAAATGCCCTTGAAGGGATGGTTGACGCCGGATAAAGGGGTACTGACGGTCATCGGATTCTCGTGTGTGGCGCGCGGTCGAGCTCAACCCGGTAATCTAGCAGCCGGGCCGGAGCCTGCCCCAAGAGCATAACCAAACACCGTGCGAACAGCGCACTAAATCACCGGTTTCGAGTCCAACCCTGCACGTTGACCGCCCAGTTGCACACTTTTCAACCAAGGCCTTGCTGCTATGAAAAAAATTATCTTTGCTCTTTCTGCCCTTGCCCTGCTCACCGCCTGCAATCAGGAAACCCAGGAAGCGCCCAAACCCGCGCCGGCTTCCGTACAAGCCACGTTGGTGCCAGAATCCCCGCCCACCGACAAATGGGTGGGTAAATGGATCGGCGTCGAAGGCCTCTACCTCACCATCGCCAAGGACGACAGCATCGGCCGTGGTCACTACCTGCTGACCATGAAGTACGGCCTTGATGACGACGACGCCGGCACCTTCAAAGGCGAGGCGAACGAAGACGGCATCGCCTTTACCCGCCCGGACGGCCCACAGCAGCTGAGCGCCGGCAACGGTGAAGCCACCGGTTTGAAATGGCTGGCAGATAAAAAGGATTGCCTGGTGGTGGATACCGGCGAAGGTTACTGCCGCGACTGACCCGGTTTTGCTGACACAAGTTTCATCTGGCACCCCTGCCGGCAAGGGTCGAGAGCGGCGATACTACGCAGCTCTCGTACCTGTCGAACAGCCGGGCTGGCGCCATTCCTACGCACCAACAACACTGTTCCACAGTTCATCGAGAGGATTTCACCATGCTATGGAAAAAAGGCCGACGCAGCGACAACGTGGTGGATGCCCGCGATGACAGTGGTGGTGGTGGTGGCGGCATGCGCTTTGGTGGCGGCAAAGGCCTGAGCCTGACGGCCATTGTGCTGATCGTCGGCATCGGCTGGCTGACCGGCCAGGACCCGTTGCAGATCCTCGGCCAGTTGACCGGCCAGATGGAACAGGCGCCGTCAGTGAGCACGCAATCACGCCAGGCGCCGCCGGCCAACGATGAACAAGCGGATTTCGTGCGCGCAGTGCTGGGCGATACCGAAGACACCTGGGCCCAGGTGTTCCAGGAAAACGGCTTGGCGTACAAGAACCCGAAACTGATCTTGTTCCGTGGCCGGGTGAATTCCGCCTGCGGGGGTGCCACCTCGGCCAGCGGCCCGTTTTATTGCCCGGCGGACCAGCAGGTGTACCTGGACCTGGACTTCTTCCGGGAAATGTCACAGCGCTTCCAGGCTGCTGGCGACTTTGCCCAGGCGTACGTGATTGCCCACGAGGTCGGGCACCACGTGCAGACGCTGCTGGGTATCTCGTCGAAGATCCAGGCGGCACGCCAGCAAGGTCGGCAGATGCAGGGTGACGGCGGTCTGCTGGTGCGTCAGGAACTGCAAGCCGACTGCTTCGCCGGGGTGTGGGCCAACCGTGCGCAAAAGCGTCTGAACTGGCTGGAGCCGGGCGATATTGAAGAAGCACTGAATGCGGCCAACGCCATCGGCGATGACCGGTTGCAGCAACAGGGTCAAGGGCGCGTCGTGCCGGACTCGTTTACCCACGGCACCTCGGCACAGCGGGTTCGCTGGTTCAAGACCGGCTTTGCCCAGGGCCAGATCACTCAATGCGACACTTTTACCGCCAAGAGCCTTTAGATGAATAAACGATTGGGATTGCTGCTGGGTTTGCTGGTCACCGGTTCCGCTTTGGCCGCCGGGCACAACGTCAACGAGGCCAATCTCGATCGCTTCCCCCTGAAGGCAGGGGATTTGAGCATGGGGTTGAGCCAGGATTGGCGCCAGCCACTGCCCAACGTCACCCGTGCGTTGATCATCGTGCATGGGCGCCTGCGCGATGCGCAGACCTATCTGGAGAGCGGCGAGAAAGCCGCCCAAAATGCCGGGCAAGCGGCCAACACCTTGGTGATCGCGCCAAGGTTTCTCATTGAGTCGGATGCGCGGCACGAGCATCTGGACAATCAGCTACTGCGCTGGACCGACAATGGCTGGATGGCCGGCGAGCCGTCCACCGGCCCAGGCCAAATCAGCTCGTACGGCGCCCTCGACCAGATCATCAAGCACCTGGGCAACCGCAAACTGTTCCCTGCGTTGAAAGAAATCGTGGTGGCCGGGCATTCCGGCGGCGGCCAGGTGGTACAGCGGTTTGCCCTCACCAGCCACGACCACCCGAAACTGCAAACCGAAGGCATCCGCCTGCGTTACGTGGTGGCCAACCCGTCCTCCTACGCCTACTTCACCCCGCAGCGTCCGGTGAAATTCGACATTGCCAGTTGCCCTGGTTTCAACGACTGGAAATACGGCCTGCAAAACCTGCCGGCCTACGCCCAAGGCCAGAGCGCCGAACAGCTTGAACAGGCGTATGTGTCACGCGACATCACCTACCTGCTGGGCCAACAGGACATCGACCCAAACCATCACGCGCTGGACAAAGGCTGTGAGGCCGAAACCCAGGGCGCGTATCGCCTGATTCGTGGGCACAACTATTTTGACTACCTCAAGCAGCGGCATCCGCAGTTGGCGCATCAGTTGGTGGAGGTGCCGGGGGTGGGGCATAAC
>NZ_JACARN010000089.1:0-37929 GCF_013386605.1 Pseudomonas sp. IPO3749
TTTAGCCGCCCCGCGCCATGGATGGCGCGTGGCGGCGGCCCCCCAAATCACTGTCGGATTACGGGCACACCGAGCGTGAGCGAGGTGCCGAGTGTTGGGGCAAGAGCCCTTTGGTTACTTTGGGCTGGGCCGGCATTCCGGCTTTTCCAAAGTGACCCGCCGTAAGGGCGGAACCAATACCCGCCATCACCCAAATAACGGATATGCCCCCAATCACAACCCCTGACTCCCCCGAATCAAATCATAAGCCTTCCTGGCAATCGGATTCGCCGTATTCGGCCGAATCCAAAGGTAATACGTCACCTCCGGCAACCGCGGCAACCCATCCGTCTCCCCCAACACCCGCATATCCGGCCCCAGCATTTCCATACTCCGCGGCGTCACCCCCAACCCCGCCCGAGTCGCCGCCTTGATCCCGATCAAATTCGAAGCCAGATACGCCTGGCGCCAAGGAATATTCGCCTGCTCCAACGCCTCCAGCGCATAACGCCGATAAATGCTCGGCTCATCCACCAGAATCAACGGCAACGGCTCACTCGGCTGGTGAATATACTGGGCCGAACAAATCCACCACACCGGCGACGTGCGCAACGCAAACCCCTCCAGGTTTGGATCAGACCGCGTGGAAATCACCATATCCACCTTGCCCCGATGCAAGTCATCCATCAAAAACGGACTGCGCCCCACATCGATCTCCAACCGCAAACGCGGTGCCGAGCGGGCGATGTGACTGAGGATCGGCGGCAGTATCGTGTCAGCAATATCGTGGGGCGAGCCAATACGCAGCACACCACTCAGGCTGCTCTCACGCAGCGAATTCAACGCATCGTCATTCAACGACAGCATCTGCCGCGCATGGCGCAGCAACTGCAAGCCAGGCTCGGTCAGTTGCTTTTGCCGGCCACGCTTCTCGAACAGACTGACCCCCACTTGCTGCTCCAAGCGTTGCATGTGCTGGGTCACGGACGATTGGGTGCGCGACAGGTGCATACCGGCGCCGGCGAAGCTGTGGTGGTCGACCACGGCAATAAAGGTGCGCAGCAGTTCAAGGTCAAGGGTCGACATGGCCGGCTCCAGAGGCGGTTTTTATATCAAGGGTGTGAAGTTAAACATTACAGATATTTATGTATGGGTGAAGCGTATTTTTAGCGCGCCCCGTAAATAGTGGCATATGTCGTAATCGTAGGTCGTGCAGACACGACAAGTTATAACGATATGAGATATTTGCATTTCCGTTGCCCCCACACTCTCCCTAGCATGCCCCTCCATCAGGTCGGGGTACGCCGATCATTTGCCAGGGGGAAGTCCAATGAAGTTGAAAAAATGGTTGCCGGTGGCCCTCGGGTCGATCATCGCGTTGGGCAGCAGTGTGGCGGCGCAGGCCGATGCGACCCTGGACAAGATCGAGCAGCGTCATGTGCTGGTGGTCGGCGTGCTGTTGTCTGGCGGGCCATTCGGCAGCATTGACCCGGCCACGCAAAAGCCCAAGGGCTTGAACGTCGACCTGGCCAACGAACTGGGGCGTCAACTCAAGGCAGAGGTGCAATTGGTGCCGGTGTTGCCGGCCAACCGTGTGCAGTTCCTGCAACAGGGCAAGGTCGACTTGCTGATCGCCAATATGGAATGGACCGCCGAGCGCGGTGAGATCCTCGGTTTTGTGCCGACCCCGTTCTACCGTATTGGCGGCGCAGCGGCGGTGCTGAAGGACAGCAAGATCGCCCGCTGGGAAGACCTCAAGGACCAGCCCGTGTGCACTTCGCAGGGCAGCAGCTACGTGAAGCCGCTGACTGAGTTCGGCGCGCAGCTCAAGGCATTCAAGAGTTCTTCCGAATCCTTGTTGGCCCTGCGTGGCAACAACTGTGTGGCGGCGGTGCATGACTCGACGCTGATCAACCCGTTGATCAATGACAGTCCCGAGTGGAAGGACTACCGCGTCATTACCCCGGAACTCAACCCGGCGCCTTCGGTGATCTGGACCCGTCGCGGCGAAAGCGATACCCAGGCCAAGCTCGATCCGATCGTCAAGGAGCTGCACCGCAGCGGCTGGCTGATCGACGCCCAGACCCGCAACCGCATCAGCCCGGCTTCGCCTGCGTTGGTGGAATTGCAGCAACAGTTCAAGGGCGCCTGATATGCATTTTAAGACCTTCACCGCAGTCGGCCTGGCCCTGTGCGCCGGCTTCGCCCAGGCCGATGCCACCCTCGACAAGATCCAGCAACGCCACGCCATCAGCGTCGGGGTGATTCTCAGCGGGCCGCCGTTCGGCACCCTGGACCCCAAGACCGGTGAGCACCTGGGCTACAACGTCGAACTGGCCAAGGGCATCGGCGAGGCGCTGGGCGTCGAGACCAAGACCGTATCGGTACTGGCGCCCAACCGCGTGCAGTTCCTGCAGCAGGGCAAGGTCGACATCCTGATCGCCAATATGCAGTTCACCGAAGAGCGTGCCGAGATCCTCGATTACGTGCCTACGCCCTACGAAGAAGTCGGCGGCGCGGCGTTGATCCGCAAAGGCGCTGGCATCCAGCAGTGGGCCGACCTCAAGGACAAACCGGTGTGCGTGTCCCAGGGCAGCAACTTCATCAAACCGCTGCAAGAGACCTACGGCGCGCAGATCAAGGCGTTCCGCAGCCAGTCCGAGTCGTTGTTGTCGCTGCGCGGCAATGGGTGTGTGGCGGCGGTGCACGTCAGCCCGACCATGCACGCTTTGCTCAGTGATGCCGAATGGGAGGGCTATGAAATTCCGTTGCCGGGCGACCTGATTCCGTCCAACTCGGTGATCTGGATCCGCAAGGGCGAACACGACACCCAGGCCAAGCTCGATGCCATCGTGAAGGGTTGGCATAAAAGCGGTTTCCTGATCGCCCTCGGCGAGCGTACCGGCATGGCGCCGTCCCAGGCCCTGCGCGATTTACATGAGCAATACAGCCATGAGTGATGCGTTGTTCGCCACCTTGCAACAGTTGCTCGGCGCGGCCCATGTGCAAACCAGCGAGCAAGCGGCGCACTACCTCACTGACAAACAGGGCCGCTACACCGGCCACGTGATCGCGGCGGTGCATCCGGCCAACACCGAGGAAGTGGCGGCGGTGGTGCGCGCCTGCGTGGCGCTGAAGGCGCCCATCGTGGTGCAGGGTGGCAATACGGGGTTGATGGCCGGTGCTACGCCGGATGCCAGCGGGCGTTCAGTGTTGCTGTTGCTGGACCGCATGAACCGCGTGCGTTCGGTCGACACCGACAACGACACCCTGACCGTGGAAGCCGGGTGCATCCTGCAACATGTCCAGGACGCGGCCCGTGCAGCCGATCGCCTGTTTCCCCTGAGCCTCGGCGCTGAGGGCAGTTGCACCCTTGGCGGCAACCTTGGCACCAATGCCGGCGGCACCGGCGTGCTGCGTTATGGCAATACCCGTGAGCTGACCCTGGGCCTGGAAGTGGTGACCGCCGAAGGCGAGATCTGGCATGGCCTGCGCGGGTTGCGCAAGGACAACACCGGCTATGACTTGCGCGACCTGTATATCGGCAGCGAAGGTACCCTGGGCATTATCACGGCCGCCACCTTGAAGCTGTTTCCGCTGCCCAAGGCCCAGGCGACCGCATTGCTGGCGTTTGATGAGCTGGCGCAAGCCGTCGCTTTTCTGTCCCATGCCCGTGCCGGTTTTGGTGCGAGCCTGACGGCGTTTGAATTACTCACTGCTGATTGCCTGGCGCTGTTGCGCGATCAGTTTCCGGAGGGCCCGCAGCCGTTCAAGACGGCCAGTCAGCCCTGGTTCGCCCTGATTGAGCTTTCTGACAACCACGGCGAAAGCCATGCCCGCGAAGCCTTCGAAGCGGTGCTTGGCGAGGCTTTCGAAAAGCAGTTGATCAGCGACGCCCTGATCGCTGAAAGCCTGGCGCAAAGCGAAGCCCTGTGGTTGCTGCGCGAAAACATGAGCGAGGCGCAAAAGCGTGCCGGGCGCAATATGAAGCACGATATCTCGGTGCCGATCTCGCAAGTGGTCGCCTTTGTGGCGCACACCGACGCGTTGTTGCAGCAGCATTTTCCCGGGGTGCGTCACTTCACCTTCGGCCACTTGGGCGACGGCAACCTGCATTACAACGTGGCCCATCCACTGGATTCGACAGTGGACGCGCACATGGCGCACTACGCCGAACTCAGCGCCCTGGTGCACGACAGTGCCCATGCCCACGGTGGCTCGATCAGTGCCGAGCACGGCATCGGCCAGCGCAAGGTCGGCCTGCTCAGCCGCTATAAAAGCCCGGTGGAGCTGGACCTGATGCGCCGCATCAAGCAGGCGCTGGATCCGCACAACCTGCTCAACCCCGGCAAAGTCCTTGAGGTACAGCCATGATCCTACGCCTGTCCCAACGCGTGCAGCGGGTCTCGCTGTCCGCCAACGCCGCCGCCAAATCCCGCGCCACTGAGTTGCGCGAGGCGGGGCGCGATATTCTCGATCTCACCACCGGCGAGCCGGATTTCGATACCCCCGAACACATCAAGCAGGCGGCCTATGCCGCGATCGCGGGCGGTGCCACCAAATACACGCCGACGCCCGGTGTAAAAGCCTTGCGCTTGGCCGTGCAACGCAAGCTCGCGGATGAAAACCGCCTGGACTATCCACTGTCGTCCATTGTGATCGCCAACGGCGCCAAGCAGATCATCTTCAACGCGTTTGCCGCGACCCTGGATGACGGTGATGAAGTGCTGGTGCCGACACCCTACTGGCCGTCGTTCCCCGACAGCGTGCGCTTCAATGGCGGCGAGCCGGTGTTCATCGCATGTGGGCTGGAGCAGGGCTGCAAACTGCTGCCGGCCCAGTTGGAGCAGCACATCACTGCGCGTACGCGCTGGCTGATCCTCAATGGCCCTGGCAACCCGAGCGGCGCGGTGTACAGCGAAACCGAACTGCGCGAGTTGGCCGAAGTGCTGCGTCGTCATCCCCAGGTGCTGGTCCTGCTGGATGAACTCTACGAACACATCCGTTTCGACGGCCGCCCTGCGCAGAGCCTGTTAAACGTCGCTCCGGATTTGCTCGACCGTTGCCTGCTGGTGGGCGGCGTGTCCAAGACTTACGCGATGACTGGCTGGCGCATCGGCTTTGGGGCGGGGCCGAAAACCTTGACCGATGCCATCGCAGTGGTGCAATCCCAATCCACTTCTGGGGCGTCCTCAGTGGGCCAGGCGGCTGCATTGGCGGCTTACAACGGTGGGCTGGACTTTCTTGCGGAGCACGTCGCGGCTTATCAATTGCGCCGGGATATTCTGGTGGAAACGCTTGCAGCCGTTGACGGCCTTGAAGTCCTGGAGCCCCAGGGCGGTTTCTTCGTCTTCGTGCGTTGCGCCGGGCTGCTGGGACGCGTTCGCCCGGACGGCCAGCGCATCAACAACGACGATGACCTGGTGGCCTGGCTGTTGGAGGAGGGCGTCGCCGGAGTGGCGGGCAGTGCCTATGGCCTGTCGCCGTGGTTCCGTCTGTCCATCGCCACCGCGACCGACAGCGTTGCAGAAGCCGGACGGCGTATCGCAAGCGCCTGCGGAAAGTTGCAATGATGGAGGTTTTTGTCCATTGGGCTGCGGGTATCGGCCTGAACTACAACTTTCTGTTGGATGCCTACCAGCGTGGCACGCTGGTCCAGGGCGCGCTGACCACTGGCCTGCTGTGCCTGTTCACCATTATTGGCAGCCTGTTGGCGGGCATCACGCTCGCAGCGATGCTCACCTCGGGTAACCCGTGGCTGGCCAAACCGGCGCGGGTGTTCGTCGAAGTCACGCGCAACACGCCGACCCTGGTGCAGCTGTACTGCGCATTCCTGGTGCTGAACATGCTGCTGACCCAGGCAGTCGGTGCGGCCAACCCGCTGACGCCGTTTGCCTGGGTGGTGATCGTGATCTCCCTGCACAAAGGTGCGTTTCATGCCGAGGCTTTGCGCGCCGGCATCGAAGCAGTGCCTGCCGTGACCTTGGAAGCTGCCAGTTCCCTTGCTTTCAGCAGCCGACAGTTGCTGTGGAATGTGCAGTTGCCCCTGGCGCTGCGTTTTGCCCTGCCGTCGCTGATCAACAACCTGATCGACCTGGTGAAGATGACCGCCGTGGCTTCCGCGATTGCGGTGGGCGACATCACCTACGCGGCCATCATGATCTGGACCCAGAGCGATAACGTGCTGGAACTGATGATCCTGATCCTGAGCTTTTTCGGCCTGCTGAGTTTTATCGTCAATTGTGTGGGGCGCTGGCTGGAAGCGCGCCTGAGGATGCCCGGCTATGGCCATTGATTCATTCCCGGTGTTGTCGGCGTTGCTGCAATGGTCACCGGCACTGGTGGCCGGTTTCGGCCAGAACATCCTGATCAGCGTGGTGGCGATTGCCCTGGGCTCGGTGCTGGGGTTGTTGATCGGTGCGTTGGCCTTGTCGCCGTTGGGCTTTGTCGCGCGGCTGTGGGTGCAGGTGTTTCGCAATGCGCCGTGGCTGGTGCTGATCTATTTCACCACCTACGTGTTTCCGTTCGAGATCCACATCGGCAGCAGCTACGTGTCGTTCCCCGATTGGGTCAAGGTCACTATCGGCCTGGCGTTGCCAGCCAGCGCCAACGTGGCGGAGATCTTCCGTGGCGCCATCGGTTCGATCCCCAGCACCCAATGGGAAGCCGCGCGCTCCCTGGCGTTCACCCGTGGCCAGTTGTTCCGTTCGATCATCCTGCCGCAGTGCTTCAAGCGCATGTTGCCGCCGTGGATGAACCTGTACGCCGTGGTCACCATGGGCACCGCGCTGGCGTCGCTGGTGGGCGTGCATGACGTGATCGACACCGCACAGATCGCCAGCAACACCGTGAACATGACTGGCTTTACCGTGCTGATCTACTTGAGCCTGCTGGTGCTGTTCTTTGCCTATTGCTACCCGATTTCCCGTCTCACCCAACACCTGGAGCGCCGTTATGCCTTCTACTGAACCCTTGGTGAGCCTGCGGGACGTACACCTGTCGTTCGGCGCCAACCCGGTGCTCAAGGGCATCGACCTGGAGGTGCTGCGCGGCCAGGCGGTGTCGATCATTGGCCCGTCGGGCTCGGGCAAGTCGACGATCCTGCGCTGCATCACCGGTTTGTTGCAGCCCCAGCGCGGCAGCATCCGCGTGGGCCAGACCCAGGTCGATACCTTGGCCCAGGAAGCCCAGCGCATCGAGTTGCGCAAACGCGTCGGGTTTGTTTTCCAGCAGTACAACCTGTTCCCGCACTTGTCGGTGCTGGAAAACCTGGTGATCGCCCCGCGCAAGGTGCTCGGTCGCAACCGTGCCGACGCTGAGAAAGACGCTCGCGCCTTGCTGGCCAAGGTGCGCATGGAGCACAAGGCCGATGCCTATCCCGGCCAACTGTCCGGTGGCCAGCAGCAACGCGTGGCGATTGCCCGTGCCCTGGCGATGCGTCCGGAGCTGATCCTGTTTGACGAAGTGACGTCGGCACTGGACCCGGAGACCGTCGGCGAAGTGCTGACGGTGATCCGCGAACTTACCGAAGAGGGCATGACCTGCGTGTTGGTCACCCACGAAATGCGCTTCGCCGAAGAGATCAGCGACGTGGTGTATTTCACCGAAAACGGCGTGATTGTCGAGCATGGCAGCGCGCAGCAGATCTTCCAGAACCCGGCCAGCGAACGCACCCAGACGTTCCTGCGCCATGCCTTGGGCGACACGGGGCGCCGTGGCCCCATCGCCCACGACCCGTACCTGTTGACCAATTTGAGCCGTTACAGCCTGTCTGTCTGATAAGAGGAAATTCGTGATGAGTATCGAAAACCGTGCCGACGTGATCGAAGCGTTTTTGCAGCAGATCCGCGTCATCAACCAGCGTGGCGTAGACCGCGCGGCCTTGGATGAAATCGTTGGGCTGCTGGAAAACCTCGCCCAGCGCCGCGACCTGTTCAACTTTGATGAATTCCCCGCGCCGGTGCCGGGGCAGGGCAGCACGGCGTTCCGCTATCGCCTGAATGACGACGGTGATACGCCGACGCTCTACCTGAATTCGCTGTTACCGGGCAAAAGCACGATCCCGCATAACCACGAGACCTGGGCGATCATCAGTGCCATCGAAGGGCAGGAGATCAACTACGTCTACGCGCGCAGCGATGAGGGTCGCGAGCCGGGGTTCACCACCCTGACGCTGGAGAAAGAAGTGATCGTGCAGCCGGGCACCTCGATCTCGTTCCTCGGTGAAGACCTGCATGGCATCAAGGTCGAGGGCGAGCAGGCGACGTTGCATTTCCACCTCTATGGCTTGCCGCTGGAATCGCTGAACGGCCGATATGGCGTGGAAGCGGACGGTCGCATCCTCAACTACAACGCCTCGCAGATGGCGCCGTCGATCAAGGCCTACGCATGATCGACCTTTATTACTGGCCCACGGGCAACGGCTTGAAGGTCGGCATCCTGCTCGAAGAGCTGGGTGTGGAATACCGCCTGGTGCCGGTGAACATCCGCGAAGGCCAGCAGAAACAGGCGGACTTCCAGCGCATCAGCGCCAACGGGCGCATCCCGGCGATTGTCGACTATCGCCCGGAGGTGCCGCTGAGCCTGTTCGAATCCGGCGCGATCCTCAATTACCTGGCCGACAGCGCCGGTCAGTTCTTGCCACCGGCGGGTACTGCCGAGCGGCAAAAGGTCCAGGAATGGTTGTTCTGGCAGGTGGGGCATATCACCCCGTATCTGAGCCAGTTGCAGCTGTTCAAGGAGAAGGCTCCGGAGCCGATTGCGTTTGCCCTCGACCTGCTCAACGCCGAAGCCACGCGCTTGTATCGGGTGCTGGAACAACGCCTGGCCGAGGTGCCCTATGTGGCGGGCGAATACTCGGTGGCGGACATGGCGATCTTCCCGTGGATTCAACCGCAGCGGCAGGGCCAGGCCTTGGCCGATTACCCCCGTATTCAGGCCTGGCGTGAGCGCATCAAGGCGCGGCCGGCGGTGCAGCGTGCCTATGCCAAGGGTCGCGAAGTGGCCGCGGGCGAACGTTCGTTGGCGTTGCAGTAACTCTTTTCTTCAATTGTTGGGACTTCCATGAGCCAGACCATCACCCCCAGTCAACTGCAGCAATGGCTGTTCGACGGGCAGGAAATCGCCCTGTTCGACGTGCGCGAACACGGCCAATACGGTGAAGCCCACCTGTTTCACGGGGTGAACCTGCCCTATAGCCGCCTGGAACTGGAGGTACGCCGACTGGCGCCTAACCCCCAGGTGCGCCTGGTGATCTACGACCAGGATGGCGGTGATGTGGCGGCGCGCACGGCGCAACGTTTACGGGGGTTGGGTTATAGCCGCGTGCACGTGTTGGAGGGGGGCGCCGAAGGTTGGCAGGCCGCCGGCTTGCAACTGTTTGCCGGGGTACACGTGCCGTCCAAGGCGTTTGGCGAGTTGGTGGAAGAGGCCAGCCACACCCCGCACGTGACCGCTCGGCAACTGGCGGAGTGGCAAGCGCGCGGCGAGCCGTTGGTGGTGCTGGACGGCCGGCCGTTCGATGAATACCGCAAGATGACCATTCCCGGCTCCATCTGCTGCCCCAATGGTGAACTGGGATACCGCGTGCATGACCTGGTGCCGGATGACAGCACGCCCATCGTGGTCAACTGCGCCGGGCGCACCCGCAGCATCATCGGCGCGCAGACCTTGATCAACCTGGGCCTGAAAAACCCGATCTATGCCTTGGAAAACGGCACCCAGGGCTGGTACCTGGAAGATTTCCAGCTGGAACACGGCAGCACCCGCCGTTATGCGGATGAGGTCAGCAGCGACCTAACTCAACAGCGTCGGGCCGCACAGCGATTGGCCGAGCGGGCAGGGGTGGCGACCGTGTCGGCGGATCAGGTGCGTCAGTGGGCCGATGACGCTCAGCGCAGCCTGTTCCTGTGCGACGTGCGCACGGCTGAAGAGTTCGCCCTCGGCACATTGCCGGGTGCGCAGCATACGCCGGGCGGGCAGCTGATCCAGTCCACCGATCTGTACATCGGTGTGCGGCAGACGCGCATTGTGCTGGTGGACAGTGATGGTGTGCGCGCACCGATTGTTGCCAGTTGGCTGCGCCAGTTGGGGCATGAGGCGTATGTATTGAACGGTGGCATCGACAGCGGGCTGGCCTTGCCGGTGTTGCAGCCGGTGGCGTATGAGCCGCTGCCGTTGATCAGCCCTCGTGCTTTTGACTTGGGGGACGTCAACCTGATCGACCTGCGCCCGAGCATGGTCTTTCGAAAGGGGCATATTCCCGGTTCCCGGTGGTCGATCCGTTCGTTGCTGGAAACCGATCAGCGTCCGCTGGTACTGGTGGCGGATGATCCTGCGTTGGCCGCCTTCGCCGCCCAAGGGTTACAGGCGCAGCTGCTCGACGGCGGTTTCGCCGCCTGGGCAGCGGCCGGTTTGCCGGTGAGTGAGGACCCGCAAAACCCGCCCGACGCTCAGTGCATCGACTTCCTGTTCTTCACCCACGACCGCCACAGTGGCAACAAGGACGCTGCGCGCCAGTACCTGGCCTGGGAAATTGGCCTGTTGGCGCAGATGAGCACGGCGGAGATCGCCAGCCTCAAGCCGTTGGCCGCTCCATCGCGGGTGCGCACTCGGTTGATTCACGCGGCTCGCACCGAAAAAGGCCATGGCGGCCGCGCAGTCAACGTGCCGATTACACGCATCAGCACCGTGCTGTTCGACAACCTGGCGCAGATGCGTGACGCTCGTGCCCGCCGCGATAGCGAGCGGGTGTTGACCTACGGCGCACGCGGCAACCCGACTTCCCACGCCCTGGAAGACCTGGTCACCGAACTGGAGGGCGGCTATCGCACCCGTCTCTACGGCACCGGCCTGGCCGCAGCGGCCCAGGTGTTCCTGGCGTATCTGCGCCCCGGCGATCACGTGCTGATCACCGATGCGGTGTATTCGCCGGTGCGCAAGTTGGCTCGCGAGTTCCTGCAGCCGTTCGGCATTGAAGTCAGCTATTTTTCGCCGGACGGCAAAGGCCTGGAAGCCCAGTTGCAAGCCAATACCAAACTGGTCTACGCCGAAGTCCCGGGTTCGTTGCTCTACGAACTGTGCGACCTGCCCGCCATTGCCGCGTTGTGCAAACCGCGCAATATCCTGCTGGCCGTGGACAACACCTGGGGCTCGGGCTACCTGTATCGACCGCTGGCGTTGGGCGCAGACATCTCCATCATGGCCCTCACCAAATATCTCAGCGGCCATAGCGACGTGATGATGGGCAGCGTATCCACCACCCAGGCCGCGTGGCCGGCGCTGGGCCGGATGAGCGATACCTTCGGCAATGCCGTGAGTGCCGACGATGCCTATCTGGTCCTGCGCGGTGCACGCACTCTGGCCTCGCGCCTGGATGTGCATGAGCGACAGGCGCTGGATGTCGCGCTGTGGTTGCAGGCGCAGCCGCAGGTCAAGCGCGTGTTCCATCCGGCCTTGCCCGAACATCCGGGGCATGCGCTGTGGCGGCGGGATTTCACTGGCAGCAATGGCTTGCTGTCATTTGAGTTGAGCAGCGCTGACCCGGCCTATCTCGAGCGCTTCATCGACGGTCTGCAACTGTTCGGATTGGGCGCTTCGTGGGGCGGCTATGAAAGCCTGGTCACCGTGGCCGATACCCAGGACCGCGACAGCGCGGCGGACCGAAGGCTGAACCCGGTGGTACGCCTGCATATCGGACTGGAAGATGTGGCGGCGCTGATCGAGGACCTGCAACGCGGGTTTGCGCTGGCGGGCTAAGGCAAAAAAACGCTCCCACCGTGGGTGGGAGCGTTCGCCGGTCAGTGCTTGACCGGCGTTGGCAGGGTCACCAGGTTGACGTAGCCATCCCAGAATTTCTTCTGGTCCACGCCGAACACCACCTTGGCTTTCTGCGTGCCCACGGGCGCGCCTTTCTGGTAGCCGAGTGCACGGCCGTAGTCGGCGCCGAAGGTGGCGTCCACATCGACCCACAGTTCCCGGGACTCGGTGACGATGTCCGGGTTGACCAGGTACAGCGCCGGCAAGCTGTCCCAGGTAAAGCTGTGGTAGCTCGGGTCCTTGTCGAACAAGGGGCCGAACTCGTGCTTGTACAGGTCGGCAATCGCGCCTTTCTGGGCAATCACGCGCTGGTACACCGTTTTATCGAAGGTGACTTTCTCGCACACATCGTTCGGGAAAATCACGTGTTCGATCGGCGAGCGCAGCACGATCTTTGCGGCCTCCGGGTCGAACCACCAGTTGAATTCCGCCGCCGGTGTGGTGTTGCCCGGAATCTCCAGGGCGCCGCCCATGTACACGATGCGCTTGATCAGCGGCACGATATCCGGCGCCGAACGGATCGCCAGGGCGACGTTGGTCAGCGGGCCGACCGCCAGGATCGTCACCTGATGCGGGTTGGCGCGTACGCTGTCGACGATGAATTGCGCGGCGGTTTCCTTGCGCAATGGGGTGTGCGTCGCCAGGCCATCCGGCGGTGCGATCAACTGCGTGGGCGAAGTCGGGCGGGGGTTCTTGAATGCCCCCGGCCAGCCGGAGCCGAACAGCGCCTTTTCCGCCTCGTAGGTGGCGTAGTCATGCAGCAACGGGTAGGCAGCGCCGGAGTAGACGCCAACCTCTTTCTCCACGCCCATGCGTTCAACGGCCTTGAGCGCATCGACCTGCTCCTGGTCGACCCAGGCGTTGCCGCTGACCAGGGTCATGCCCAGCAACTCGATACGTTTTTGCGCATGGAGCTGGGCGAGCATGATGAAGGCCTGGCCGTCATCGTTGAGCACGTTGAAGTCGGTGTCGAAAATGACTTTTTCCGCAGCCTGGACGGTGCCGGCACACAGGCCGACGGCAACCAGCAGCGCGCAGCTTTTCACGAAACCTTGCATGGTGATTCATCCGAAAAATTGTTGTTGTTAACGGTTCACCAGTTTCGCCGGCAAGGCGATGACCAGGAAGCTGCTGAGGATCAGGCAGCCGGCGAAAAACCACAAGGCACCGGCGCTGCTGCCTGTGACGTCGATCGCAACGCCCATCAACGAGTTGCTCACCAAGCCTGCGATATTCGCCACCGAACAGGCCAGGGCAAAACCGGTGGCCGCCGCCGTGCCTTTGAGAAAGGTCGCCGGCAGGCTGAAGAACACCGGCACCGCGCCGATGATCGCCGCCGAGGCAATCGCGAACAGCGCAACGGTGGCCGCCACGTTATGGGTAAAGAACGTGCTGGTGGCCATGGCCGCCGCGCCGATGAAAAACGGCACGATGATGTGCCAGCGGCGTTCGCGGTGTTTGTCGGAGCTGGCGCCAATCAGCAGCATGCCGAGCAGGGCGGCGACGCTCGGTAGTGCAGTGAGCACGCCGATATGGAAGGTGTCGGTGACCCCGGCGTTGCGGATGAACGTCGGCATCCAGAAGCCCATGGCGTAGGCGCTGAGCAGGATCGAGAAGTCGATACCGCCAAGCATCCACACTTTGAGGTTGAAGAAGCCATCACGGAAACTGTGCTTGCTGGCGGAGCCGTCGGCGTCGTCTTTGCGCAGCTCGGTTTCCAACAGGGCTTTTTCCTCGTCCGACAGCCATTTGGCTTGCTGGTAGGTGTTGGGCAGGGCCCAGAAGGTCAGCACGCCCAGCAACACGCTGGGCACCGCTTCGATCAGGAACAGCCACTGCCAGCCGCGCAGGCCGCCCATGTGGTCGAAGTGGCCCATGATCCAGCCGGACAGCGGGCCGCCGATCACGCTGGAGAGCGGCAGGCCGATCATGAACAACGCGATGATGCGCCCGCGCCGATGGGTGGGAAACCAGGTAGTCAGGTAGTACAACACACCCGGCAGGAAACCCGCCTCGGCGGCGCCGAGCAGGAAACGCAGGATGTAGAACTGGGTGGTGGAGGTGACCAGCATGGTGCAGGCCGAGAGCAGGCCCCAGGTGATCATGATGCGCGCGATCCAGATCTTCGCGCCGACCCGCTCCAGCACCAGGTTGCTGGGGACTTCAAAGATGATATAGCCGACAAAGAACAGCCCGGCGCCGAGGCCGAACGCGGTTTCGCTGAACTGCAACTGGTCGAGCATCTGCAACTTGGCGAAGCCGATGTTGATGCGGTCCAGGTAGGCGGCCAGGTAGCAGAAGCACAGGAAGGGGATCAGCTTCCAGGTGATCTTGTGGTAGAGCGTGTTGACGGGGTCTGCGACCGAGGTCGCGGGCGCTGCATTCGCAATGGGCATTGGGTGTCTCCTGGCGGTGACTTATGGTTTTTATACAGCCGCTTTTGTTCCAGCACTTCGGAGTGCTGTAGAAGCGACTTCCAAAGGCAGTGTCAGAAGACTGAGTCGGTCCTGCTGGAGGTGATCAAGTGTGGGAGCGGGCTTGCTCGCGAATGCGGTGTATCAGTGACAGATATGTTGACTGACACACCGCATTCGCGAGCAAGCCCGCTCCCACATTGGATTGCATTCCAAAGTGGACGCTCAGTTTTTTCAAGACCGTGCTCTTTGGCACGGTTCTCATGAATCCTTATTGCTCCCTGAACTTGCGCATTGCCTCCTGCTTGCTCACCACGTCGCCATACTTGCTGTCGATATCGAACAGGTTGGCTTCATGGGGCGCCGGGTGCCGATCGCCGACGCATTCGCGCACGACGATGGTGCGAAACCCGTGTTGCACTGCATCCACCGCCGTGGCACGGATGCAGCCGCTGGTGGAACAGCCGGCCAGCACGACGGTGTCGATGCCCTGGGCATGCAGCATTGGCGCCAGGCTGCTGCCGAAAAACGCACTGGCGTACTGTTTGGTAATGACGACTTCCTCGGCCAGTGGCAACACCTCGGCGCAGAACGCCGCCAATGGGTTGCCTTCGACCATGTCTTTCATCACCGGGGCTTTTTTCACCCAGATCCCGCCATCGACGAAATGGCCGGGATGGTAGCGGATATTGGTGTGCACCACCGCAATCCCGTGTTGGCGTGCGGTGGCGAGCAGCTCGACGCTTTGCGCCACGGCCGTGACCACGCCGGGCGCGAACAGCGGCGCGCCTTCGGTGGTGTAGCCCTGCATGAAGTCGATCATCAGCAGCGCGGCTTTTTTGCCAAAGCCGATGCGGTTGCCCCATACGCCCTGGTAGTTGGCGTCGGCGGATTGTTCACTCATCTTTAAACCCCCTCAGTAAGCACCGGAAAGCAGGGCACCGGCACCCGGCACGATGGGCTCCAGGTCCAACGCCTTGAGCATCGCGTAGGTGGTGGCAATGGCGGCGGTGAGTACCGGTTTGCCGGTTTGTGCCTCGACCTTGGCCACCACCGGCAGCGATTGCATCTGCACGCAGGCGGACAGCACGATCACATCGACGCCTTCCAGGTTCATCCCGGCGACGATGGCCGGCAGGTTGGCCGGGTCGTGGCGGGCCACTTCGAGGTTGTCGGGGATTTCCAGGGCGCGCCAATCCACCACTTCAAAGCCTTCTTCACGGATGTAGTTCACCACCAGCTCGGTCAGCGGTTTCATGTACGGCGCGACGATCGCGATGCGCTTGGCGCCCATCACTTTCAGGCCTTCGATCAAGGCGCCGGCGCTGGTGATCACGGGCGCGTTGGCGTCGTTGTCAGCGGTGGCTTTGCGCAGGCGCTGTTCGGAGTTGCGGTGATAACCCAAGCCCATGGCCATGATCGCCACCAGGCAGGCGTAGCCCAGCACATCGACCTTGGCGTCGGACAACTCGACAGCGCAGCGGTCGGACTCGCCGTCCATGGCCGCCAGTTCTTCCTTGCGCACTTGCTTCATGCGCATGCGGCTGGAGTGAAAGGTGAAGCGCTCGGGACGTATTGCCTGGCGCGCGGTGAGCATCGCCGGAATCTCGGTTTCCATGGTGGTGTTGGAGCTCGGCACGATTTGGCCGATGCGGTAAGGCTTCTGCATGGGGGTCTCCATTCTTATTGTGTGAGGAAGTCGCCGAGGGCGACGAAGAAACCGTCGAGGTCGTCCCACGGAATCATGTGGCCGGCGTCTGGCACGCGGGCGACTTGGACGCTCGGTTGCAGGTCCTGGATTTCGGCAATGTCCTCATCAAGGATCACGCCGCCACGCCCGGCCACCATCAACAGGGTAGGGGCCTTGAGGAGGGGCAGGTCCTGGTGGAAATCCACTTCGTGAAAGTCATTGAAGGCACGCACGATGGCGGGCTCGTAGCAGGTGTGCAGCCATTCGGCGCGCAGTTGCAGTTGTTCCTGGGTCCAGGTGGCGCAGAAGGCGCGCATCGCCTGCGCGTCCATGCCGACCAGGGATTGGCGGATCGAATCGACGTACCACGGCAGTTTGCTCGGGTATTCGCGTCGGCCTGGGCCTGAGACCGGTGGGTCGATCAACACCACGCGCTTCACGCCTTGAGGGTGTTTGACGGCACTGCGCACGGCAAAGCGGGCCCCCATGGAATGGCCCATGAGGTGGTAGCTGTCCAGGTTCAATGCGTCGGCAAAGGCACCGATGTCCTCGGCGCAGGTGTCCGCGCTGTAATTCAGCTCGGGACCGGTCGAAGACAGGCCGCGACCGCGCACATCCAGCACATAGGTGTCGAACTGCGCGCCGAGGCGCTCGGCAACAAAGCCCCAGGTGATGGCCGGGCTGGTGATGCCGGGGATCAGGATCAGCACCGGGCCCTTGCCGCCATAACGCAGGTAGTGCTGGCGAATGCCGTTGGCCTGCACATTGCCGCCGTAGAGAAAAGTGCTCACGCGGCCACCCCCGATTTCAGTTCCTGGGCGTACAGGTCATAGCCATAAACCCAGGCCGGATCTTCCTGGGTGCGCAGCCAGGTGTTGGCATTGGACACGGCCTGCACGCGGGATGCGCGTTCCTTGCGGTTGGCTTCGTAGAGCTGGAAGGCGGTGCGGTAGTCGCTGATGCCGGTTTCCTGCAGGCAGCGGGTGAGCATCGCCGCGTCTTCGATGGCCATGCCGGCGCCCTGGGCCATGTGCGGTTTCATCGGGTGGCAGGCATCGCCGAGCAACACCAGGCGCCCACGGCTCCACAGCGGCAACGGGTTGCGGTTGCGCAGCGGCCATTTGGTCACGCTTTCGGTGGATTCGATCAGGGCCTGCACGGTGGGGTAGTAGCCCTTGAAGGCGTCGAACATCTCTTCGCGGCTGCTGTCGACGAACGCACCCTGGAAGTCCCATTCGGCATGGGGCACGCCGGTCACGTAGTAGTACTCGTCGCGCTTGCCGGTGGTGTAGTAGACCATCATGTGGCGGTCTTCGGTCCACCACTTGATGCAGTCTTCGAACTTCAGGTCGTACTTGGCGAGTTGGTCGCCCCGGATCAGCGCACGGTGCGCGACCCAGCCGCTGTACAGCGGTTTTTCCACGCCGAGCAGTTCTTCGCGGATCTTGGAATTGATGCCGTCGGCGCCGATCACGATGTCGGCGTAGGTCACCTGGCCGTCGGCGAAGGTCAGGCGTACCTGGGTGTCGGTTTCTTCAAGGGTTTCCAGGCGTTTGTTGAAGTGCAGGGTACCGGGCTTGAGGGTGGACATCTGCAGCGCATGCAGGTCGCCACGGTGCACGGTGATGTAGGAAGCGCCGTAGCCGGTGAGCGGGATGCGCGAGAGGTAGTCGCCGCTTTCGCCGCAACGGCTGAACCAGTGCTCAGGGTGCGAGCCCATCAGGTCCAGCTGCTTTTCGATGCCCATGCGGCGGAAGATTTTCATGATGTTGGGGCCCATGTGGATCCCCGCGCCCAACCGGGAAAACTCCGGCGCCTGCTCGTAGACATCCACGTCGAAGCCGGCTTGCTGCAACAGGGTGGCCGCGGCGGCACCGCCCAGGCCTGCGCCGACGATGGCGATTTTCTGAGTGCTTCCCATGGGGCGTGTTCCTCTCTCTTTTTGATTTTCGGCGGCGTCTGTCCGCAAGGTATTTAAAGTGTATACGCTCATTTTTTGAAATGGGAAGCCTGTCTTTGCAAATTTATTTTTTGGCCGCATTTGTCCTGTGTAACGGTTTGTTGTTAGTAATTGCTAGGCTTGTTTCGATAGGTAACGTTTTTGTTCACCGCTTGCAGTCTGACTGCAATTCGGGTCTTATCGTTATTAAATGGCGTATACGCTATAAAAACGCACTAGAGTGAAGCGCAGTGCCTGAACTTGGTGCAGGCCCACAGGAGACAGGAAAATGCCGGTAAGCGATTGCGAACTGACCCAGATGTTTGAACACGTGTTGACGCTGTCCAAGGTCGACCCGACCCAGAGCGTTGCCGTGCTCAAGAGCCATTACTCCGACCCGCGCACCGTGCGTGCCGCGATGGACGCCGCGCAGCGCCTGGGGGCCAAGGTGTATGCGGTGGAGTTGCCGTCGTTCAACCATCCCAGGGCGATGGGCAACGACATGACCGCCTACTGCGGCGACACTGCACTCACCGGCAATATCGCCGCCCAGCGTGCACTGGAAGCCGCCGACTTGATCGTCGACACCATGATGCTGCTGCACTCGCCAGAGCAGGAGCAGATCCTCAAGACCGGCACGCGCATCCTGCTGGCGGTGGAGCCGCCGGAAGTGTTGGCGCGCATGTTGCCGACCGAAGAAGACAAGGTGCGCGTGCTGGCGGCCGAGCAGCTACTCAAAAAAGCGCGTTCGATCCACGTGAAATCCCGCGCCGGCAGTGACTTCCGCGCCGCTTTGGGACAGTACCCCTCGGTGACGGAATATGGTTTTGCCGATGAGCCGGGGCGCTGGGACCATTGGCCGAGTGGTTTCCTGTTCTCCTGGCCCAACGAAGAAACCGCCGAAGGCGTGCTGGTGCTGGACATCGGTGACATCCTGCTGCCGTTCAAGACCTATACCCGCGAGAAGATCACCCTGGAGATCGAGAAGGGCTTCATCACCAACATCCACGGTGGTTTCGAGGCTGAATACCTGCGTGACTACATGAAGTACTTCAACGACCCCGAGGTGTACGGCATCTCCCATATCGGCTGGGGCCTGCAGCCACGGGCGCAGTGGACGGCCATGGGCTTGCACGACAAGAACGACGGCATGTGCATGGACGCGCGGGCGTTCTATGGCAATTTCCTGTTCTCCACCGGGCCGAATACCGAAGTGGGCGGGACTCGCAAGACGCCGTGCCATATGGATATTCCGCTGCGCAATTGCGATGTGTACCTGGATGATGAAGCCGTTGTGATTGCCGGGGATGTGGTGGCGCCGCAAGCCTCCCGCGCCCGCTGATCAGAGGTGTGGGGATGGAGTATCATGCCTCCCCACCTTAACCACCCACCGAGCTCCGCCGTGCCAGATTCCTACGTATTTTCTGAACAAGTCGGCCACCTGTTGCGCAAGGCCTACCAGCGCCACCTGGCGATTTTTCAGCAGAATGTTGGCGATTCCCAGCTCACCGCCGTGCAGTTCGTCACCCTGTGTGCCCTGCGCGATCACGGTGCAAGCTCCCTGACCGAACTGGTCAAGGCCACGGCCGTGGACCAGGCGACCATTCGCGGCATCGTCGAGCGGCTCAAGGCCAAGGCGCTGATCAGCCTGGAACCGGACCCGCAGGACAAGCGCAAAGTGGTGGTGGACCTGTCCCCGGCAGGCGCCGAACTGGTTGCCCAGACCGCGCCGCGCGCTGCGCAGATCAGCGAATTGACCCTGAGCAATCTCAACCCGGCCGAACGGGTCGCGGTGTTGTTCCTGTTGCGCAAGATGATCGACGACCCGCAGGAATAATCCCAGCTGGCATCGATCTTGCTCTAAGTTCATGTAGTAGCCACTTCATCCGTCAAGTGTGTCGTGAGACCCCAGGTCCACGACGCTTTTTTTTGACTGTTTGATGAAGTGATTACTTCACCAACTGTTACGAGCGAAGCGAATGATCAGCCAGCACATCACGGTAACGCTTGAGGTCAACGGGCAGAAAAGCGACGTCAGCGCCATGGCGGACACGCCGCTGTTGCTGGTGCTACGCAATGACCTGGAACTCAATGGTCCCAAATACGGCTGCGGCCTGGGGGAGTGCGGTGCCTGCACCGTGATCATTGATGGAGTGGCGGCCCGTTCTTGTGTGTTTCCTTTGGCGGGTGCTGTGGACCGAGAGATTGTCACCCTGGAAGGCCTGGGCTCACGCCAGGATCCGCACCCGGTGCAACAAGCCTTTATCGATGAGCAGGCCGCGCAATGTGGCTACTGCCTCAACGGCATGATCATGACCACCAAGGCCTTGCTCGACCGTAACCCCAACCCCAGCGAAGCCGAGGTGCGCAACGAGCTGTCGGGCAACCTCTGCCGTTGCGGCACCCATATCGAAATCCTGCGCGCCGTGCTGCGTGCGGCCCGCCTGATGACCGTGGATTGATGACCATGACCGACACCCCGCTTTCCCGTGACCAGTGGCTGGCCAAGGCCGGCGTTTTGTTGATCGTCGATGACGTGCTGCCGCCTTCGGGGCCGGTGGCAAAAGGCGGCACGCCCACCGTGAAACCCAAGGAACTGGGGCTGTTTATTGCGGTAAACGATGACGGCCTGGTGTACGCGTTCAATGGCCATGTGGACCTGGGCACCGGCATTCGCACGTCGTTGGCGCAGATCGTCGCCGAAGAGCTCGACCTGACGATGGAGCAGGTGAAGATGGTGCTCGGCGACACCGAGCGTGTGCCCAACCAGGGTGCAACCATCGCCAGTGCAACCTTGCAGATATCCGCGGTGCCCCTGCGCAATGCCGCAGCCGAAGCGCGGCGTTTCCTGTTGGCGCGGGCGGCGGGGCGCCTGGGTGTGAGCACGGCCAGCCTGAAGGTCGATGCTGGCGTCATCCACGCAGCTGACGGGCGCACCGCCACGTATGCCGAACTGGTCAGCGGCCAGCACGACCAACTGCGCATCAGCGGTGACGCGCCGCTCAAACCCATCGAGGACTACCGCCTGGTGGGCAAGGGCGCTGCGCGAGTGGATATCCCCGGCAAAGCCACGGGCGAGCTGACCTACGTACACGACATGCGCGTGCCGGGCATGCTGCATGGCAGGGTGATTCGCCCGCCATATGCCGGGCTCGATTGCGGCGATTTTGTCGGCAACAGCCTGTTGAGCGTGGATGAGTCGTCCATCGCGCATATCCCCGGTATCGTCGCGGTGGTGGTGATCCGCGATTTTGTTGGCGTGGTAGCGCTGCGTGAAGAGCAGGCGGTCAAGGCCGCCAGCGAATTGCAGGTGCACTGGAAACCCTGGAACAACGCCTTGCCGGACATGAGTGATGTTGAACAGGCCATCCGCGACAACCCCCGCGTACGCCGAACCGTGCTTGACCAGGGCAATGTCGACGAAGCCCTGGCCGGCGCCAGCCAACGCATGCCGCGCAGTTATCTCTGGCCGTACCAGATGCACGGTTCGATCGGCCCGTCCTGCGGCGTGGCGGATTATTCGCCAGCCGGCAGCCGGGTGTGGTCAGGCAGCCAGAACCCGCATCTGTTGCGCGCCGACCTGGCGTGGTTGCTGGAGTGCGATGAAGCACTGATCGATGTGATCCGCATGGAGGCCGCCGGTTGTTATGGGCGCAATTGTGCGGATGATGTGTGCGCCGATGCCTTGCTGTTGTCCCGTGCGGTGGGCAAGCCGGTGCGCGTGCAACTGACCCGCGAGCAGGAACACCTGTGGGAGCCCAAGGGCACCGCGCAACTGATGGATGTCGATGGCGGTCTCAACGCCGACGGTAGCATCGCGGCCTACGATTTTGAAACCAGCTATCCGTCCAACGGCGCACCGACCCTGGCGTTGCTGCTGACCGGCCGTGTAGAGCCGGTGGCGGCGATGTTCGAGATGGGCGACCGCACCTCGATCCCGCCTTACGACATCGAGAATATGCGCGTGACCATCAACGACATGGCGCCCATCGTGCGCGCGTCGTGGATGCGCGGCGTGTCGGCCTTGCCCAACACCTTTGCCCACGAGTCCTACATCGACGAACTGGCGTTCGCCGCCGGCGTCGACCCGGTGGAATACCGCCTGCGTTACTTGAAGGACGAGCGCGCCATCGACCTGGTGAAGTCCACCGCCGAACGCGCCAACTGGGCGCCGCGCACTGCGCCGATGCAAACCGCCAACGAGGACCATCTGCTGCGTGGCCGTGGCTTTGCCTATGCGCGCTACATCCACAGCAAATTCCCCGGATTCGGCGCGGCCTGGGCGGCGTGGGTGGCGGATGTGGCCATCGACAAGCAAACCGGCGACGTGTCGGTGACCCGCGTGGTGATCGGGCATGACTCCGGGATGATGATCAACCCGGCCGGGGTGCAGCACCAGATCCACGGCAATGTGATCCAGTCCACCAGCCGCGTGTTGAAGGAACGGGTGACGTTTGAAGAGTCGACGGTGGCGAGCAAGGAGTGGGGCGGTTATCCGATCCTGACCTTCCCCGAAGTGCCACAGATCGACGTGATGATGATGCCGCGCCAGGACCAGCCACCCATGGGCGCCGGAGAGTCGGCGTCGGTGCCCAGTGCGGCGGCGATTGCCAATGCGATCTATGACGCCACCGGTATCCGTTTTCGTGAGTTGCCGATCACCCCGGAGCGGGTGCTGGCGGCATTGAACGCGGGCACCTTGGGCGAGCCGGCCAAGTCGCCGGAGAAACGCCGCAAATGGTGGTTTGGTGCGCTGTTCGCCACGTTGGGGGCGGTGCTGGCGACGGCCTGGCCGTTCCACAGTGAAATCGCGCCGATTGCACCGCCTAGCGCCGGCACTTGGTCCAAGGCCACTTTGGAGCGCGGGCGGTTGCTGGCGGCGGTGGGCGATTGCGCGGTGTGCCACACGACGCCTGGCGGCGCGACCAATGCCGGAGGGCTGGCGATGCAGACGCCGTTCGGCACGCTGTACAGCAGCAACATCACCCCGGATGTGCAGACCGGCATTGGCGCCTGGTCCTACCCGGCCTTCGAGCGGGCAATGCGTGACGGTATTGGTCGTGACGGGCGCAATCTGTATCCGGCGTTTCCCTATACGGCGTTTCGCAATATCAACGATGCGGACATGCAGGCGCTGTACGCCTATTTGATGTCCCAGGCGCCGGTGAGCCAGGCGCCGACGCCAAATGCGATGAGCTTTCCGTTCAATCTGCGGCCGTTGATGGCGGGCTGGAATGCCCTGAACCTGCGACGCGGTGAAATTTCGGTGCAGCCTGAGCGCAGCGAGCAATGGAATCGCGGCAATTACCTGGTCAACGGCCTGGGCCACTGCGCCGCCTGCCATTCGCCGCGCAACCTGATGGGCGCGGAGAAGGGCGGCAAGTCCTTTCTGGCCGGTGGTAGGGTCGATGGTTGGGAGGCGCCGGCCCTCAATGGTTTGTCCAAGGCCCCGACGCCGTGGACCGAGGACCAACTGTTTAGCTACCTGAGCACCGGCTATTCCGATGCCCACGGCGTGGCCGCAGGCCCAATGGGGCCAGTGGTGAGTGAGTTGTCGAAACTGCCCAAGACGGATATCCGCGCGATGGCGGTGTACTTGGCCTCGCTCAACGGTGATGCAGCTGCCGAGGCCCAGGTGGCTGCGGCGGACAGCGTGCCAAATCCCAACGGTCGACGGGTGTTCGAAGGTTCCTGCAAGGCCTGCCATGCGGATGGCCTGGGACCCAAACTGTTTGGGGTGAGCCCGTCGTTGGCGACCAATACCAATGTACACAGCGATCAGCCGGACAATTTGATCAAGGTGATTTTGCAGGGCATCAGCAAACCGGCGACCAAGGATCTGGGGTATATGCCGGGGTTCAAGGACAGTTTGTCCAATAGCCAGGTGGCGGATCTGGCGGCCTACCTACGCGGCAAATTCGCACCGAACGCGCCGCAGTGGAATGGCCTGGAAAAGAAAGTGGCGCATTTGCGCGCCAATCCAGGCACCCATTAAGGCGTCACGCCGCGCAGCACCAGGTCACTGATGAACCCCAGCCAATCCTGCTGCTGACCTTTGTTTGCCAGGTCTTCACCGAGGAACGAGCTGAGGGTGTGGCGGTTGGAGTTATAGAAGTAGCACAGCGAGGCGATCATCAAGTACACGTGCTTGAGGTCCACGTCCAGGCGAAACACGCCTTGGGCTTGGCCCGCCTCGATGATCGGGCGCAGTACGCCGACCGCTTCCCCGGACAACCTGCGCATCTCGCCAGACTGTTGCGCGTGCTTGCCCTGGTGCAGGTTCTCGATGCTCAGGATCGCCACGAACTCCGGGTGCTTGACGTAGTAATGCCAGATGAACGCCACCAGGTCGCGCAGCGCCTGCTCCGGTGCATCGAGGTTCAGCTTGAGCTTGCTTTCGGCTTTATTGAACTGCTCGTAGGTGTGTTCCAGCACGCAGACGAACAGGTGTTCCTTGCTGCCGAAGTAGTAATAGAGCATGCGGTCGTTGGAGTCGGCTTCCTTGGAAATGCTGTCGACACGCCCGCCGGAGTAACCGTCGCGGGTGAACACCTTGACCGCCGCCTGCAGGATGCGCGCGCGGGTCTGGTCGGCCTGTTGGGCGCGGATGCCGGTTTTCTTGATCGCCATTTCAGAGCGCCTTGCGCGACAGTCAGGGCGCGAAATATAGCATGGGGTTTTTCGCGTCCGTTCTATGACCGACAAGTTCTGTAATAATAACGCCATTGCGCTGGGGATTAAATTCGCGGCGGGCTATTTTGGTGCGTCTCAATAACTAGAGTAGCCATGGATGAAATACCAACCCTTCAGCCGTACCTTGATAGCCACTGCCCTGGTGTTAACGGTCAGTGGTGTGCATGCCGCCTCCCAGGCCCCGGTGGCCGGTGAAAATGGCATGGTGGTGACGGCCCAGCATTTGGCAACTCACGTGGGCGTGGATGTGCTCAAGGCCGGCGGCAATGCGGTCGACGCGGCCGTGGCCGTGGGCTATGCACTGGCGGTGGTGTACCCGGCGGCGGGTAACCTGGGTGGCGGCGGTTTCATGACCGTGCAACTGGCCGACGGGCGCAAGACCTTCCTCGACTTCCGCGAAAAAGCCCCGCTGGCGGCCACCGCCAACATGTACCTGGACAAAGACGGCAATGTCATCGAAGGCCTCAGCGCCAAGGGTCACTTGGCCGTTGGCGTGCCTGGCACCGTCTCGGGCATGGAACTGGCCCTGAGCAAATACGGCACCCTCAAGCGCGCCCAAGTCATCGCCCCGGCGATCAAGCTGGCGGAAAACGGCTTCGAGCTGGAGCAGGGCGATATCGACCTGTTGCACACCGCCACCGGCGAGTTCGAAAAAGACAAGGACATGCGCGGGATCTTCTTGCACAACGGCCAGCCGATGCAGGTCGGCCAGAAACTGGTGCAGAAAGACCTGGCCAAGACCCTCAAGGAAATCTCGGCCAAGGGCAACGACGGTTTCTATAAAGGCTGGGTGGCCAAGGCCCTGGTCGATTCAAGCCAGGCCGGCAAAGGCATCATCACCCAGGCTGACCTCGACAAGTACAAGACCCGCGAACTGGCGCCCATCGAGTGCGACTACCGTGGCTACCACGTGGTCTCGGCACCGCCTCCAAGCTCCGGCGGCGTGGTGATCTGCCAGATCATGAACATCCTCGAAGGCTACCCGATGGCCGACCTCGGCTATCACTCGGCCCAGGGTCTGCACTACCAGATCGAAGCCATGCGCCACGCCTACGTGGACCGCAACAGCTACCTCGGCGACCCGGACTTCGTGAAGAACCCGATCGAGCACCTGCTGGACAAAAACTACGCGGCGAAACTGCGCGACGCCATCGAGCCGCAAAAAGCCGGTGACTCCCAGGCGATCAAGCCTGGCGTATCGCCCCATGAAGGCAATAACACCACCCACTACTCCATTGTCGACAAGTGGGGCAATGCGGTCTCGGTCACCTACACCCTCAACGACTGGTTCGGTGCGGGCGTGATGGCGAGCAAGACCGGGGTGATCCTCAACGATGAAATGGACGACTTCACCGTCAAGGTCGGCGTACCGAACATGTACGGCCTGGTCCAGGGTGAAGCCAACGCCATCGCGCCGGGCAAGGCGCCGCTGTCGTCGATGAGCCCGACCATCGTGACCAAGGACGGCAAGGCCGTGATGGTGGTGGGTACGCCGGGTGGCAGTCGCATCATTACCGCGACCTTGCTGACGATCCTGAATGTCATCGACTACAAGATGAACATCCAGGAAGCGGTGGACGCGCCGCGTTTCCACCAGCAATGGATGCCGGAAACCACCAACCTCGAAACTTTCGCGGTGAGCCCGGATACCCAGAAGATCCTTGAGAGCTGGGGCCACAAGTTTGCCGGGCCGCAGGATGCCAACCATCTGGCGGCGATTTTGGTAGGGGCGCCGTCGCTGGATGGCAAGCCTGTCGGTAAGAACCGCTTCTATGGCGCGAATGACCCGCGTCGCAACACGGGTCTGTCCCTGGGCTACTGAGCACCGCTGTAGTGAGCGGGCTTGTCCCGCGTTGGGTTGCGTAGCGGCCCCAATAAAAACACCGCGGTCTGCCAGTCAGAACGCGGTGTTTGGTTTTAGGGCGGCTTCGCCCCCCAGCGCGGGACAAGCCCGCTCACTACAATAATTCTTCTACGGACTTGAAGGCCGCGACTCGGCGTTCTTCCCAATTCCCCTTGATCACCACGACTGCCTGCTGATGCTGCTGCATCCACTCCAGGCTGCCCTGGAAAAACGCCCGGCGATCCGCCAGTTGCGGCTGGCAGCGTTGGCCGTCGGCGGTCCATTCCACATCCTCCGGCGACAACAACAGGTGCAGGTCGTAATGGCGGGCCAGCAACTCGCTGTCGAGCCAGGCCGGGTAGTCGCCGAACAGGGTCTGGCTCCAGAGCTTGTTGGTCAGCAGGTGGGTATCGAGGATCAACAGATCAGGCTGTTGGGCGCGGGCGGCGTCTTCCCAGGCCAGTTGGCCACGGGCGATGGCCGGGATGTCGGCCAGGGTGGTGTCGCGTTGATGGTGATCGATGAAATAACGCACGTATTCACCCACCATCAAGCCGCCGAAATGCGCCTGCAATTGCGCCGCCAGCCAGCTTTTACCGCTGGACTCCGGGCCGGCCAGTACCACCACCTTCATGTGTGCAACGCCGGGTCGGCGCGCCATTCGCGCCAGCCTTGCACGGCAATCACGGTGAACAGCGCGTAGAGCGCGGCGGTGAGGTAGAGGCCTTTGTAGAGGAACAGCCCGACAAAGATCACATCGACGGCAATCCACAACGGCCAGCACTGCACGCGTTTCTGCGCCATCCACATCTGCGCTACCAAGCTGAAGCCGGTGAGGGCGGCATCGAGCCAAGGCTGGGCAGCATCCGTCCAGTGCGCCATGGCGGCACCGAGCAACAGACTGCCGACGGCGCCCACCGCCAGGCTGGCCATGATCGCCGGCACGCCGAGGCTGGTGACCTGACGCCCTTGCTTGATCGCGCCGGCGCGGGTCCACTGCCACCAACCGTAGACTTGCAGTGCGGCGTAGACCACCTGCAGCAGCATGTCGGAATAGAGTTTCACGTCGAAAAACACCCAGGTGTAGAGCAACACCATCACCAGGCCGATGGGCCAACACCAGGGGTTTTGCTTGACGGTCAGCCACACGGCAATCACCCCGAGGGCGGCGGCGAACAGTTCAAGCCCGGACATGGAGGTTCCTTGGGAGAGTGGGAGAGGGCGGTGATTGTAAACAAATCACCGCCGTTTCGCTCAGACCTTGAATTGGCGCAGCAGGCCGTCGAGCTGTTCGCTCAGGCCGCGCAAGTGCGCACTCGCCACACTCGACTGTTCTGCCGCCAGCGCGGTGCTGTGGGACAAGCCGGCGGCCTGGGTGACGTTCTGGTTGATGTCTTCCACCACGTGGGCCTGTTGCAGGGTGGCGCTGGCAATCGAGGCGTTGAGGCCGTTGAGGTTGCGCAGCGCCTGGCCGATGGCAGTCAGGCTGGCCCCGGCCTGGCCGGCTTGCTCGATGGTCAGTTGCGAGGCGCTGTGGCTGTCGCTGATCACCTTGACCGCCGCTTCCGAATGACCTTGCAGGCGTTCGATCATGCCCTGGATTTCGGCAGTGGATTTTTGCGTGCGCTGGGCCAGCAACCGCACTTCATCGGCCACCACGGCAAAACCACGCCCTTGTTCGCCCGCGCGGGCCGCCTCAATCGCCGCATTAAGTGCCAACAGGTTGGTCTGGTCGGCAATCGAGCGGATCACTTCAAGCACGCTGCCGATCTGGGTACTTTCCGCAGACAGGGTGCGAATCACTTCCACTGCCTGGCTGATGGTGCCGGAGAGCTGGTCGATCTGCTGCAGGCTGCCGTCGATATTCACCTGGCCTTGCTGCGCCTGGGCCTGGGCGTCGCGCATTTCGCTGGCGGCGTGTTCGGCGTTCTTGGCCACGTCCTGTACGCCGTAGGTGACTTCGTTGATGGCGGTGGCCACCAGCTCCATCTGCTGGGATTGTTGCTGGCTGCGGTCATGGGCCTGGGTCGCGTTGCTGCCCAATTCCTGTGAGGACTGGCCCAGGGCATTGGCGCACACCTGCAATTGGCCCACTACTTGGCGCAGCTTGGCGGTGAAGCTGTTGAAGTGCCGGGACAGTTGGGTGACTTCGTCTTGGCCGTGGGTGTCGAGGCTACGGGTCAGGTCGCTTTCGCCGCTGGCGATGTTGCCCATGGCGTTCACTGCGTCCTGCAACGGCCGCACGATGCTGCGTGCGATCAGCGAGACCAGCAGCGCCATCACCACGGCGATACCCAGGCCGATGAGCGAGGCTTTCCAGACCTGGCCGCTGAACTCAGCCTGCACATCGTCCACATACACGCCGGAACCGATGATCCAGCCCCAGGGTTGGAACAGTTGGATATACGACGTCTTGGCCACCGGCGCTTCGGCGCCCGGTTTCGGCCAGCGATAGTTGACGATGCCGGCGCCCTTGGCCTTGGCCAGGATCACGAATTCGTTGAACACGGCAAAACCGTCGGGGTCGCGGATGGCCGAAAGGTTCTGGCCGTCGAGCTTGGGGTTGGCCGGGTGCATGATCATCACAGGCGTGAGGTCATTGATCCAGAAGTAGTCGTCATGGTCGTAGCGCAAGCCACGCACCGCTCTCAAAGCTTGCTTCTGGGCGGCTTCGCGAGTCATCACGCCGGTGGTTTCGAGGCCGTGATAAAACGTCAGGATCCCGCTGGCGGTCTGCACCACGTGTTGGGTTTGCTGGCGCTTGGCCTGGTACAGGTCGTCATGAATCTGCTTGAGCATCAGCAAACCCAAGGCCAGCAGCATCAGCACGGCGACTATCAGGATCAGCCACAGGCGCCGGCTGATCGACATATTGCGCAAACTGTTCATCGTCCTGTCACTCCGTGCTTTTTATAATTGTGGGTGCCGCATCGACTTTTCCGCCTTGTCTGATAGGCTTTCGGCCTGTATTCGGAAAACCTGAGTACTGTCTGATTTTTCACAAGATTTTTGCAGGTCGGGGTTGAAACTCAACACCGCGTCTTGTCGTCAGTGAACCATTAAAAAGATCAACAAGGCTTGCCATAGAGCAAGACCTTTGGGGGAAGCATGGATTTTTGGACCGCCATACAGGCATTGATTCTTGGCGTTGTGGAGGGGCTGACCGAGTTCCTGCCGATTTCCAGCACCGGCCACCAGATCATCGTCGCCGACTTGCTCGACTTTACCGGCGACCGCTTCAACGCGTTCAACATCATCATCCAGCTGGGCGCGATCCTGGCGGTGGTGTGGGAGTTTCGCGGCAAGATTTTCGAAGTGGTCAGCGGCCTGCCGACCCAGCGCAAGGCCCAGCGATTTACCGTCAACCTGCTGATCGCCTTTATGCCGGCGGTGGTGCTGGGGGTGATTTTTGCCGACCTGATTCACCACTACCTGTTCAACCCGATCACCGTGGCCACGGCGCTGGTGGTGGGTGGCGTGATCATGTTGTGGGCCGAGCGCCGCGAGCATGAAGTGCACGCTGAAACCGTGGATGACATCACGTGGAAAGATGCGCTCAAGGTCGGCCTGGCCCAGTGCCTGGCGATGATCCCAGGGACTTCGCGTTCCGGCTCGACCATCATTGGCGGCTTGCTGTTCGGGCTGTCGCGCAAGACCGCCACCGAGTTCTCGTTCTTCCTGGCGATGCCGACCATGGTCGGTGCGGCGGTCTATTCGGGCTACAAGTACCGTGACCTGTTCCAGCCGGCGGACTTGCCGGTGTTTGCCATTGGCTTTGTGACCTCGTTCATCTTCGCGATGATCGCCGTGAAGGGCTTGCTCAAGTTCATCGCCAGTCACAGCTATGCGGTGTTTGCCTGGTATCGCATTGCGTTCGGTTTGCTGATCCTGGCGACCTGGCAGTTCGGCTGGATCGACTGGGCGGCCGCCAAGGCATGATGATCCAGCATCCCCGTCTGAAGGCGGCGATCTTCGTGCTGCTGTGCGCAGCCCCGTTGCTGGGTTCGGTGCTGGTATGGCAGCGCGGCGAGACGGTGATTCCGCTGGCGGCCTATGGCGTGGTCAGCGTGATCGCGTTCTTCCTGTACTGGAGTGACAAACGCAAGGCGCGCACTGACAGCTGGCGCACCCCGGAAAACATCCTGCACGCCGTGGAACTGGCGGGCGGCTGGCCGGGGGCGTTGATTGCCCAGCAGGTGTTCCGGCACAAGACGCGCAAGGTGTCTTACCAGGTGTTGTTTTGGGTGATTGTGTTGTTGCATGAGGTGTTCTGGTTGGATCAGTTGTTCCTCGGTGGCACCTTGCTCTCAGTGCTCTAGACCTGTGGCGAGGGAGCTTGCTCCCGTGGCGGCCTGCTGGTCGACCGAGCTGTATCAGGTGTAAGCCGATCAAAATGTGGGAGCGGGCTTGCCCGCGAAGGCTATGTGTCAGGCGCTAGAGTTTTCTGGTCGGGGTACATATCCGTTGCTGCGTTCGGCCAGCGTGGTTGACGAGGCGCCTCAGATCAAGATCAAGATCAAGATCAAGATCAAAAGCAGAGCAACCGATAGTCACTTAGATACCTAGGTGCTTTGCGTCAATCGTCCAGCAACAGCCCGACCTGCGTACGCTTGGGCAACTTGCTGACGACAAGCTGGTGAGAACGCCGCAACAACCCACGCAACTCCTCAGCACCCAACGGATAGGGCTTATTCATGATCACCCACTGCGCCCGCGCCAGATACGGCGCCGGGTGAATGCCTGGGCGGTCCACATGGCCGAGGAACAACTCCTTGTCGACCTTGAACGCCAACGACTCACCCCTTAGGTTCTGCAGTGCGAACATCTTGTTGCCCGCAATCGAAAACACACGCACGCCGCCCCATTTGTAATCCTCCCGCGCGCCCGGCAGGCTGAGGCAGAAGGCGGCGACTTGTTCTTCGGTCATCGTCATAGCAGGCGGTCTCCACAACCTTTGAAACCTTCTTCCAGGTAGTCGATCCAGGCACGAATGGCCGGCAACACGCCGCGACGATGCGGGTACACCGCTTGCAACCAGCCGCCAGGCAAGGACCACTCCGGCAGCAGTTGCACCAACCGGCCGTTGGCCAATTCCTCTTCGCAATACATCATCGGCAGCACGGTAAAGCCCAGGCCCATGATGGCGCTGGCCTTGCGCACGATGAAATCGTCGATCCCCAGCCGGGCTTCCATCGCCAGGTCGTGGGTATTGCCCTGGGGGTCGAGGATGCGTTGATGCACCAGGCGATCCGCCTCTAACGCGCCCAGGATCGGTAGTTGCTTGAGATCCTCAAGGGTCGTCACCTGACGGCCGTGCATCAGCGCGGGGCTGGCCACCAGCACGGTCTGGGCCTGACGCAGGCGCTTGGTCACCAACAGCGGGTCCTCATCGCCCAGCTCGCGTACGCGCAGGGCGACATCGATGCCCTCGGCGACCAGGTCGACACGGCGGTTGACCAGGGTCATCTCCAATTGCACCTGGGGATGCGCCGCCAGAAATCCAGCCACCAGTTCCGGCAGGATGTGCTGGGCCATGCCCACCGGGCAACTGACGCGCAGCCGGCCACGGGGCTCGCTGGACATGCTGGCCACCGCCTCATCGGCCATTTCCGCCTCCAGCAGCATCGCCTGGCAGTGCCGCAGGTAGCGCTCGCCGACGGCGGTGAGGGTGAGTTGGCGCGTAGTGCGTTGCAGCAGGCGTGCGCCGAGGCGTTCTTCCAGCTCGGCGATACGTCGCGACAGCCGCGACTTGGGAATCCCCAGCAGCCGGCCGGCGGCAGCAAAGCCACCGGCTTCCACGACTTTGGCGAAATAGTAGAGGTCGTTGAGGTCTTGCATGGGCAACCTATTGTCCTGTCAGTGGGACGAACTATCCGCGTCTGACGAGGGCAAATCCACTACAAATGTGCGCCAGCCATCAACACGTACTTCACGTGCACATACTCTTCGATCCCGTAATAGCTGCCTTCACGGCCATAACCGGACTGCTTGATGCCGCCAAACGGCACGGAAGCAGTGCCCACTGATCCGGAGTTGAGGATCACCATGCCGGCCTCCAACTGGCGCGACAGGCGCAACGACCGTCCCAGAGCGCTGGTGTAGGCGTAGGCCACCAGGCCGAATTCGGTCTGGTTGGCGCGGGCGATGACTTCGGCTTCATCCTTGAACGAATAGAGAGCGAACACCGGCCCGAAGATTTCCTCGGTCGCCAGGGGAGAATCGTCCTGCAAGCCGGTCAACACCGTCGGCTCGTAGAACAGGCCACCTTTGGCGTGGGGCTGGCCGCCCATCAATACCTTGGCCCCGGCGGCCTTGGCGTTTTCCACCAGTCGCGCCACCTTGTCGAAGCCCAGTTGATTGACCATGGGGCCGACCACAAAGCCTTCACGCAAGCCCTGGTCCACTTCGATCTCGGCCACGGCGTGCTTCAAACGCTTGATGAAGTCCTCGAGGATGCTGTGTTGCACGAAGATGCGGTTCGGCGAGATGCACACCTGGCCCGAGTTGCGCAGTTTTGCACTGACCAGTCCTTTCACCGCTTCGTCGAGGTTGGCGTCCTGGAACACGATAAACGGCGCGTTGCCGCCCAGTTCCAGGGTCATTTTCTTGATGCTCGCTGCGCACTGTGCGGCAAGCAATTTACCGACGCCGGTGGAGCCGGTGAACGAGATTTTGCGGATGCGTGGGTCGCCGGTCAGGATCTGGCCAATGTCCTTCGGGTCGCCCACCACCACTTCCAGGACTCCTGCCTCGATCCCGGCCTTGCGCGCGTATTCCAGCAACTTGAGGGCGGTGAGGGGCGTGTCTTCTGCGGGCTTGATCACCATGGTGCAGCCGGCCGCCAGCGCTGTGGCAACCTTGCGGGTGATCATCATGAATGGAAAGTTCCACGGGGTGATGGCGGCGACCGGGCCGATGGCTTCCTTGGTGACCATCACGTTGGCATTGCGGTCGTGAGTGGGAATGGTGTCGCCGTACACGCGCTTGGCCTCCTCGGCGTACCACTCGATGAAGCCCAGGCCGTAGTCGATTTCACCGCGGGCTTCGCTCAGGCATTTGCCGTTTTCGCGGCAGAGCAGTTCGGCGAAGGCTTCCTTGTCGGCTTTTACCGCGTCATGCCAGCGGCGCAGGATGTCGCTGCGTTCCTTGGCAAGCTTGGAAGACCAGTCAGGGAAGGCGGCGCAGGTGCGGTCGACGGCAGCCTTGACCTCGTTCTCGGTGTGCTTGGCGACACGGCCGATTTCTTCACCGGTGGCAGGGTTGTAGACGATAAGCATGGGGGAGTCTCCGAGGGCTGAAAGTGCTGTTTCAGGCTACGCAAATGCGGGGTTTGAGCGAATATCCATTCCAATGTGCTGATTGCCTATTCCTATAAGTCCGTAGCCTCGTCGTGGATTGCGCGTTAACGTGGCGTTTTACGCAAAGGCCAGCAAACATGGACCGAACAGGCAGAATCATCGAGTTGATGGGCACCTTGGCGCCTGTCGAAGGCTATAACCTGAGCGCACTGGATGACGTGCGTTTCCTGCGCTCCAATCGCCCGTTGCATCGGGTCCCGGTGCTGTACGACCCCGGCATCGTGATCGTCTGCCAGGGGCAAAAGCGTGGTTACCTGGGGGATGAGGTGTATTTGTATGACGCCCAGCACTACCTGGTGGTGTCGGTGCCGGTGCCCTTCACCATGGAGACCGACGCCAGTGAAGCCGAGCCGATGCTGGCGGTGTACCTGCGCCTGGATTTCACCCTCGCGGCGCAGCTGATGGTGGCGTTGGAAGACTTCCCCGAATTGATCGAGGCCCAGCCACGGGGCATGTATTCGTCACCGATGGATGACCGGCTCGGTGAATCATTGCTGCGCTTCCTGCAAGTGATGAGCGTGCCGATGGATGCGCAGATTCTGGGGCCGGCGCTGATGCGCGAGATCTACTATCGAATCCTGACGGGCGAGCAGGGTGGCTCGATGCGCGCAGCCCTGAATCGCCAGGGGCAGTTCGGCAAGGTGGCGAGGGCGATTCGCAAGATTCATGGGGGCTACCACCAGCACCTGGACGTAGAAACGTTGGCGCGGGAAGCGATGATGAGTGTGCCAAGCTTTCACGCGCATTTTCGCACTGTCACCGACACCTCGCCGATGCAGTACCTCAAGTCAACGCGTTTGCATCAGGCACGCCTGTTGATGCTGCGCAGCGATATCACTGCTGCCACGGCCAGTGCACAAGTTGGTTATGAAAGCGCCTCGCAGTTCAGCCGCGAGTTCAAACGCTTCTTTGGGCGCACGCCCCAGGCAGAAATCCAGTGGATGAAGCGCACCTATGCGTTGCCCGCACCGACGTCAGCGTCGATCTACGTGTCGTCGCACTGAGCATTGTCCTGTCAGCAGGACAAACAGTCGCATTTCAGCCGTCTAATCGTTTATTCGGATCATCTGTAGGATCAACCCCACTTGATCGCCCCGTCGCGATCCTCACTTGGAGATCCCGCATGAAACTGTTGCATATCGATTCCAGCATCCTCGGCGACAACTCGGCGTCCCGTCAGCTCAGCGCTGGTGTGGTCAAGGCTTGGCAAGCGGCTGAGCCAGGCGTGGAAGTGACCTACCGTGACGTGGCTGCCGAAGGCTTCAACCACTTCTCCGGCGCGACCCTGGGCGCCCTGGGCACTCCGGCTGATCAGCGCAATGCTGCGCAACAGCACGAAGCAGAACTCAGCGCCAAGACCCTGGCAGAATTCCTCGCCGCTGACGCGGTGGTGATCGCTGCGCCGATGTACAACTTCACCATCCCGACTCAACTGAAAGCCTGGATCGACCGCATTGCCGTCGCCGGTCAGACGTTCCGCTACACCGAAGCCGGTCCGGAAGGCCTGTGCGGCAACAAGAAAGTCATCGTTGTGTCGACCTCGGGCGGCTTGCATGTCGGCCAGGCGACCGGTGTGGCCCATGAAGATTATCTGAAAGTGCTGCTGGGCTTCCTCGGCATCACCGACATCGAATTCGTCCGCGCCCATGGCCTGGCGTACGGTGATGAGTTCCGCAGCAAGTCCTTGAGCGACGCCAACGTACTCATCAACGAACAATTGTTCGCGGCTGCGTAAAGCTTAGGTAAAACCGTGCCTTTCCCCGTTTCATTCTGAAACGGGACGTCTAAACTCTGTATTCTGATCGCCTCAAAACGACCGGACTACGGAGTTTTTTCGTTTACCCGCTGTCATTACTTTGGCCCAGGTTATGCACGCATGGGTTTATCACCCGGTCGAGCGCCTTGAACCATGGACTTTTCAACCCGACATGCCGGTTTTTATGCAGCAAAGGTGGACATCCTCATGATGCGTCTTTGTGCTGTTATGGTTCTTTCCCTGCTCGGTGGCCTGGTTTCAGTGCACGCCGCGCCTGCGCCGCACCCGCATTGGAGTGTGGGCTTCCATCGCATGACCTTCCTGGATCCGCTGGATTTGCAGCCGATGAAGGCCATCGCTTTTTATCCCTCCACTGGGCTTGAGCACAGCACGCCGCTGGGCGCTTATCGCGTTGCCGCCACGGAAGATTCCAAGATTGCCATCGGCCGCTTCCCGATGCTGATGCTGTCCCACGGCAACACCGGCACGCCGCTGGCCTTGCATGACCTGGCCACTTCGCTGGCGCGTAAAGGTTTTGTGGTGGTGGCGGTGCTGCACCCCGGCGACAACTACAAGGACCACAGCCGCCTGGGCACGGTGAGTAACCTGTATGGCCGGCCGATCCAGATTTCCGAAGCGATCACGGCCACCTTGGGCGACCCGATGCTATCGCCGTTCGTCAATGTCGATCAGGTGGGCGTGATCGGTTATTCAGCGGGCGGCGAAACTGCGTTGATCCTGGCGGGTGCCAAGCCGGACTTCGACCGCCTGCGCCGCTACTGCCAGGAACGCCCGGAAGACCGTGACGCCTGCACCACCAAAGGCGAACTGGTGGTGGACCGCGACGACCTGCAACCGCAATCCGATCCGCGTATTCATGCGTTGATGTTGATGGCTCCGTTGAGCCTGATGTTCGGCCGTCACACCCTGGCCGACGTGCATGTGCCGGTGCTGCTCTACAGCGGCGACGGCGACAAGCTGGTGGCCGTGGACAAGAACGCTGCGGCGCTGGCGCGCAAACTGCCGGAACCGCCGGACTTCAAGCTATTGGCCGGGGCAGGGCACTTCGTGTTCATGGCGCCGTGTGACAGCGATCAGTTGGCGGCCATGCCCGCCATTTGCACCGATGCCGATGGTGTCGACCGCGAAGGGATTCACCGTGACCTGATTTCCGAGGCGGGGCGTTTTTTCAGCCATACCCTGGGCCAAGCCACCCGCGCCGGGATGCAGACGGCTGATCAGTAAGCGCGACGCTTGAGCAGAACGGTCACGCCCAAGGCAGTCACCGACAACAGCGCGGCGCAGAAGAAGATCCAGCCATAGCCGAGGTTCAGTGCAACGGCGCCCATCAACGGCCCGGCAATCGCCAGGGCCAAGTCAAAGAACACCGCATACGCACTCAGGCCCGCGCCACGGCTGCTATTGGGCACCTGCTTGATGGCTTCTACGCCGAGCGCCGGGTACACCAGCGACAAGCCAAAGCCGGTCAGTCCCGCACCAATCAATGCCACGCCCGTCGACGGCGCCAGCCATAACAGCGTAAGGCCGAGGGTCTCGATGGTCATGCAGGCGATGGCGGCACGAAAGCCGCCAAACCGACTGATCGCAGAGATAAACACCAGCCGCGACAAGATAAAACACACGCCAAACACCGTCAGGCAGTAGGCCGCACCGGCCCAGCCACGATTGAGGTAGTACAGGGTGATAAAGGTGGTGAGGGTGCCGTAGCCGATGGAGGCCAGGCACAGGCTGGCGCCAAAGGGCGCGATACGCCCGAACACCGCCCAGAACGGCAAACGTTCGCCGCGCACCACTGGCACCGAGGGTTTATTGCGGATCAGCACCAGGCCCAGCGCGGACAATACGGCCAGTGCAATACCGAGGCTGTTGTAGCCGTACTCGGCCACCATTACCACGCCCAGCGGCGCACCAATGGCGATGGCGCCGTAGGACGCGATGCCGTTCCAGGAAATCGAGCGCGCCGTGTGTTCGGCACCGACGGCGCCCATGCACCAACTGATGGTGCCCACGCCGATCAGCCCTTGGGCCACGCCCAGCAACAGTCGGCCGACAATCAAAATGCCCAGGCTCAAGGCGGGCATGCTCTGTAGCAATGTCGCAAAGAACGTCAGCACGCCGCTGACCAGAATCCCCGCCAACCCCAACACAATGGCGCGCTTGGTGCCGACGTTGTCCGACATGCGCCCGGCCATGGGGCGGCTGAGCAGGGTCGCCAGGTACTGCGAACCGATCGTGACTCCGGCGACCACGGCGCTGAAGCCCAGTTGCTCATGCACATAGCCAGGAATCACCGCAATCGGCAGGCCGATGCAGATGAACGCGATAAAGGTGTAGAAGACGATGGAGACGATCTGCAGGGTGATCGACAGGGAGCTGGGGGCGGCGGCAGACATGGGCACTCGTTCGCGGGCGGGCGGTG
>NZ_JACARN010000090.1:0-8629 GCF_013386605.1 Pseudomonas sp. IPO3749
GCCCGGAAAAGGCCAAGGTGTATTTGGTGGAGTTCCAGTTCCGGCTCAACCGTGCGGCGTGTGCGCTGCAGGTGTTTGATATTACGGATCCGGGGAATCGGGTGTTGGTTGCGGGAGAGGGGAGTGAGGTGAAGGAGGGGTAAGGGGCGAGGGGGACGACCAACCCCCCATTCGCAAGCATCTGAGATGCCTGGGGACGTTGCGGAGTTTTTTATTGGTCAGTGACAGTCTGCGCATGAAGCTGAATCCTCTACGTCTGTGTCATTCGCTTGCATCTTCGTAATCAAACGCGATGAAGTAGTCACTTTCTGAAAGCTTAATTTCATGAGAAAAGTGCGTCTGTATCAGTGGCAGCCACTCACGCCGTAGCTCAAACATTCCGTTGTTGACATCCTCATCTACCGATAGCCCAAGCTGGGAAATCACGGAGTAATCGTCTCCTAAATTCACTGACTTCTCCGTGCCGCTTAGACACTCGGTGGTTCTGTCGAACCATTCCAATCTCACCTTTAGTCCCATGTATCCCTCACAGATATTATTTGATGTTTCGTTTTTTCTTCGGCCCTTTTAACTGCTCGCCGGTTACGTGGTTGAACGCACCGATAACCGACCGGATTGAAGTAATGAGTGATGCCGTCAGGCAATTGGCAGGGCTTGATGAAGACGCAGCCGGGAGGTTTGGCTAGCGTGGGTGCCTGGGCAGGGGGTGGGTAAAAGCGTTCTGACATGTCGGCTCACTTCCTTGTGCGAGGGAGTTAGCTCATGAGGGGGAGCCGGTGACAGATATTGGCTTTGTTCGATAGGTCGCGTGGGAAAAGTCTGCGGGAAATCATTCCACAGTCCTTCCATTTCTTATTGCTAAACGATTAGCTAATAAGCTAATCTTTGTGCCATGACTTCAATCCTGATCCAGACCAACGCCCTCGCCAACCCAAACCGATTGCAGATCCTTGAATTGCTCAAGGAGCCAAAACTGCACTTCGCCGTAGGCGAGTTTGATGAGCATGAGGGAGTTTGCGGCTTGTACATCTCCGAAAAGCTGGGCATCTCCGCGCCCACGGCGTCAGCCCATCTGAAGGTTCTGGTGCAAGCGGGCTTCCTGAGCTCCTTACGGGTCGGCAAGTTCACCTATTTCAAGCGTGTTCCACGAGGGATGGACGCGTTTGCGGAGGCGGTAAAAACGATATGAAGGCGCGGGTTTAAAGGTTTTTATTTGCCTAAAAGATTAGTGTATTAGCTAATTGAGTAATTGAATAAATTTCCTATCAGCTCCGCCATGGGGCAGGCACAAGGGTGACGTAATGAACACCGAGAACCCATTCGATTCGAGAAAACCTTCCCACTCGTCAACTGTGGGAAATCGCTGATATGTCTAACGCCATGAGAATTTTCCTGCTCGCGTTTATCAGTTTTCTGCTGGGGACGGCCGAATACATCATCGCTGGGATCCTGGGGCTGATTTCCCAAGACTTGAAGCTGCCGATCCCGGTGATTGGCCAGATGATCACGGTGTTCTCTATCGCCTTTGCCGTTGGCACACCGATTGTGATTACCCTCACAGCACGCATGGACCGTAAAAAACTGTTGGTCCTGTTTATGCTCATGTTCGCAGCGTCCAACGTGATCATGCTGGCGTTCAGTAGCTACAGCCTGCTCAACGTCGCCCGCGCAGTCGCGGGCCTTAGCGCTGGCGTGGTGGAAGTGGTGCTGTTGACCCTGGCGGCACTGTTGGCGCCACCGGGTAAAAAGGCCAGTGCTATCGCAACTGTCGTCATGGGCTTCAGCGCGGCCTTGGTGGTCGGTGTCCCGTTGGGGCGGGTTATCTCCAGCCTCATGGATTGGCGTTTCATTTTCGTCGGTATCGGTGCGCTTACTTTATTCTCGTTGGTCGCAGTCCTCCTCTGGATTCCCAATACCGAAGGCGAAACAGCGATTCCACTCATCCAGCAACTCAAGCTATTCAAGAACAAACAGATTTCCATCCTCTACGTAATGACGCTGTTCTGGATCAGCGCGTTTTCCATCATCTATTCCTATATCACCCCGTACCTGTCCGGCATTACATACATGGCCGAGGGCGAAATCAGTGTGATGCTGCTGGTGTGCGGCGTGGCCAGCATCATCGGTTCGCAACTAGGTGGCCGCTTCACCGATAAGTCGGGCTATGTCTTCACCCTGTTGGGCGGGCTGCTGATTCATTGCGCAACGTTGGCGCTGTTTGCATTCTTCGGGCACATCGCCTGGGCCATGTGCGTCCTGCTGATTACCTGGTCCTTGTCCGCATGGTCCTCGGGACCTGCATTGCAATTGCGCCTGATCAGCCTGGCGCCGGAATCAACCAGCATCATCTTCAGTTTCTACACGTCGATGATCCAGTTCGGCATGGCGGCGGGTGCAATCGTGGGGGGATTGGTAATTCAAGTCGGGATGTTGGGGGCTCTACCGGTGGTGGGAGCCATAGGCGTGTTGGTTTCATTGCTGTTGCTGGCGAAGGTGGTGCAAGGGAGTGGTGAAGTAGTGCTTGGAGGATGTGTGTCGGAAGAAGGGTGATGGGCTCAGCCTGATGATCCATTTTGGTGACTGCGATTTTCATTTGTTGCAGACAAACAACGCAGGGTGCATCTGTTCAATTCGGGTTTGCAGTAAAGAAGACCTTGGGACGCCAAGGTCTTTTCTTACCTGTTGATCAGCCCAACAGATGCTTGGAAATCAACCGCGAGATTTCGACGATCGAGGTCTTCCCCGTAAACTCGAATTTCACCTTCCCCAACGACGAAAAGTAAATCTCCAACTCCGAATCCAGATCAAACGTGCCGGACGTCTCCACCGAATACGCGACGATGTTCTTGTACGGCAGCGACGTGAAATCCTTCTTGCTACCGGTAATCCCCTGCACATTCACCGCGATAATCCGCTTGGTGGTAAACACCACCCCATCACGCATGGCTTTATACGCATCCACCACTTCTTCACCGTCCAGCAACAGGTCGGCGACGCGTTCGGCGTATTCGTTGTTTTGCTTGAGTTTGAAGAAACCTTTGTTGTTGAAGTCGATCATGGGCCTGCCTCTTGGGTGTATGCCGTTTTGCTCGCGGATCTGTATCTAACGCGGGCATTTTGAACGCCCTACCATGGCGGCCAAGCTTACAACCTTGGCCAGATGTTTCAAAAAGCGGAGCCTCATCATGCCTGAACTGTCCAACTGGCTAGCCTATGCGCTGATCTCACTCGGCATGGTGCTCACCCCCGGCCCGAATATGATCTACCTCATTTCCCGCTCGATCTGCCAGGGGCGCACGGCCGGATTGATTTCACTGGGCGGCGTGGCGTTGGGTTTTCTGGTTTATATGTTGTGCGCGGCATTGGGGATCACCGCTTTGGTGATGGCGGTGCCGTTTGCCTACGACGCGTTGCGCTTCGGTGGGGCGATGTACCTGGTGTATATGGCTTGGCAGGCGATCCGACCGGGTGGGCGTTCACCGTTCCAGGTGCGGGACCTGCCCAAGGACAGCCCGCGCAAGCTGTTCACCATGGGCCTGGTCACCAACCTGCTTAACCCCAAGGTGGCGGTGATGTACTTGTCGTTGCTGCCCCAATTCATCGACCCGAACGGTCACGGCAGTGTGCTGGCGCAATCGCTGGTGCTGGGTTTTACGCAGATTTTTATCAGCGTGAGCGTCAATGCGGTGATTGCCACCATGGCGGGCTCCATCGCGGTGTTTTTTGTCACCCGGCCGGGGTGTCAGGTGGTGCAGCGTTGGTTGATGGGGTCGGTGTTGATGGGGTTGGCGGTGCGGATGGCGGTGGAAGGGCGGCGGTGAGTTGTGCTTTATAGGACGGCTTTCAGATAGTCCTTGAGTGCGCCGAGCGGGGCGTTGAGTTCATCCAATGTCGACGCTTGGTGTGCATCCACCGCCAGCCGTTGCAGTTCGCGGCCCATCACGGTCTCGGCGCCACCCAGGGAATCGAGCGCCAGCGTCAGGCATTCATTGAGCTTCATCTGAATCCCAACCCAATCCCCCTGCCGCACCAACAACCCAAACACCTCGCGGTCATACCCCTCCATCACCGGATCATCCCGTAAAACCGGGCTGCCGCCGTCCGTCTCGTGCACCAGCTTCAGTGCAAAGAGCGCAACCGCTTCCAGCGTCAATTCCATGGTTTCGGTTCCTCGGCGTCTTTGGGGGAAAGTAGGGGAGGGCGATGATCCCTGTTCTGTGGCGGAAAAAAAAGACCTGGGGCTACATGCCTGCTGCAGCAATGGGGTCGCTTTTGCTCGTTGTAGTGGCCAGTTTTTCTCATTACCATTGGGAACAATTCTTATTCGTAGGGCTTTGTATGCCCCCGCTTCCCGAGCCCGTCGCCGCACCGTTCAGCGTTGGCAGCCTGTATTCGGCCCATCACGGTTGGATTCAACGCTGGATGGCCCGAAAACTCGGCAATGTCAGTGATGCCGCCGAGCTGGCTCACGATGTCTTCGTCAGGCTGTTGAGCCATCCGCGTGAATTCGGCAGCGAAGGACATGCGCGTGCGTATCTCAGCACTTTGTCGCGCAATGTGTGTGTGGATTTCTTCCGACGCAAGCAGGTAGAGCAGGCCTGGCTTGAGGTGTTGGCGAGCCGGCCTGAAGACTGTGCGCCTTCGGAGGAGCATCGCGCATTGGTGCTGGAGGCCCTGGTGCATTTGCAGGCGATGCTTGATCGCTTGCCGGCCAGGGTGTCCGAGGCATTCTGCCTGGCTCAGATCGAGGGCTTGAGCTATCGCGAGATCGCGCTGCGCATTGGTGTGAGCGAACGTACTGTCACCAAATATATTGGCCAGGCCATGTTCCAGTGCATGGTGCTGGAGGCTGAGCTGGACGGTGCCTTGTCATGAGCACCAACCCCGGTGGTCTGGATCACGCCACCTTGCAACAAGCCGCCGACTGGTTCGCCCGCCTGAGTGCCGAGCCCAATGCCCTGCCATTGCAGGAGGCCTGGCGCCAGTGGCATGCCCACAGTGAGGTCAACCGGCTGGCCTGGAGCTATGTCGCACGTGTAGGACAACGCTTTGCGCCGTTGCAGGACGATGCCGTGGGAGCCACCAAGACGCTGGAGAGTCTGCGACATTCTCAGCGTTCGCGGCGCCAGGTGTTGCGCGGGTTGTCGGTGGTCATGGGCGGCACGCTGTTGGGGTGGGCCGGTTGGCAACAGCGCTGGTTGTCGGGGGGCTGGAACACGGATTTCCATACGAGCACCACGGTGTCGGGCGAGCAACTGTTGGCTGACGGGACGCGCATCTGGCTTAACAGCGGTACGGCGTTGGATGTGAATTTCAGCGCCAGCCAGCGCGAGTTGAAACTCTACAGCGGCGAAATCCTGATCAACACCGGCAAGGACGGGCGACCGTTCGTGGTGCAAACACCCCAAGGTCGTTTGCGTCCTTTGGGGACGCGTTTCAGTGTGCGTGAGCAGGACGGGCACACGTTGCTCAATGTGTTCGAGGGCAGCGTAGAGGCTGCCTGTGGGGATACTGATCAACGCCGCATCCTATCGGCGGGGCAGGGCGTTCTATTTGATCGACAGCGTCTGGCCGCAACGCAACGCGCTCAACCTGGGCGCGAGGCTTGGTCAAAAGGCGTGCTGATGGCGAACGATATGCGGCTGGGGGACTTCATTGGTGAACTCGCCAGCTACCGACATGGCCATCTGGGCATCGACCCCCAGGTCGCCAATCTTCGGGTGATGGGCACTTATCCACTGCAAGACACCGATCAGGTACTGGCAATGCTTGAGCAGGTCTTGCCCGTGCGCATCGAGCGGCGCTTCGCCTGGTGGACCACGGTGGTTGCGCGCTGACATTTTTTTGCATCTTGTGCTTCCGGTTTTGATTGCTCATTCGAATTAGAGAAGGACAACGGCTTGACGCCTCCTTCGACCGGAACTGTTTTATGTCCTCATTCCTGCGTAACTCACCACAACCTTTGGCGCTGGCTCTCGCGATTGCCTTGGTCATCCCCGCCAGCCTGGGCATGGCGCCACTCGTGGCAGCCGCTGAGCAGTCGAGCGTGCAGACCTACGATCTGCCCGCCGGTGCATTGGCCGACCAACTCAACCAGCTCGCCGCCCAAGCCGGCATCTACCTGGCGGGCAATGCCGCGCTCACCGCCGGCAAGGCCGGTCCGACGCTGCGCGGCAGTTACACGGTTGACCAGGCGCTGCAAACGCTATTGGTGGGGAGTGACCTGACGGTGGTGCAGACCGGCGAGGGGCGCTATCAACTGCAGCCGGGTGCAGGCGGCGCGTTGCAACTGGGTACGGTGTCGATCTCCGGTATGGCACCGGGTTCGACGACCGAAGGCAGCGGTTTGTACACCACGTACTCGTCCAGCAGTTCGACGCGGTTGAACCTCACGCAGAAAGAAACCCCGCAATCGCTCACGGTGATCACCCGCCAGCGCCTTGACGACCAGAAACTCACCAACCTTACCGAAGTGCTGGAAGCCACGCCGGGCATCACTGTGCTGCGCGTCGGCGTGGGCGCGGAGAACGATACTTACTGGTCCCGTGGCTTCCAGATCAACAACTTCGAAATCGATGGTGTCCCCACCTCGGCGCGGTTGGACAACACCACTCAGAACACCGCAATGTACGATCGTGTTGAAGTAGTGCGCGGCGCCACCGGCCTGATCAGCGGTTCGGGTACGCCCTCAGCGACTATTAACCTGATCCGCAAGCGCCCGACCGCCGAAACCCAGGCCAGCATCACTGGCGAGGCGGGCAGTTGGGACCGTTATGGCACCGGTTTTGATGTGTCCGGGCCCTTGAACGACAGCGGCAATCTTCGCGGGCGCCTGGTGGTGGACTACAAGAAGCAGAACTCTTGGGTCGACCGCGTCAACACCGACTCGCAACTGGTGTATGGCATTTCCGAGTTTGACCTGAGCGACGCCACCATGCTCACGGTGGGTTTCAGTTATATCAACAATCAGGTCAACGACCCGCTGCGCACTGGCTTCCAGATGTTCTACAGCAATGGCCATCGCACAAACTTCAGCCGTTCGGCCAACAGCGCACCGGACTGGGCTTACAACGACCGCAAGCAGACCAACGTCTTCACTTCTATAGCGCACCAGTTCGATAACGGCTGGAGTGGCAAGGTGGAAGTCAGTCACACCCAGAATGAATTCGACGAACTGATCAACTATATGAATGGTGATATCGACCAGGTCACCGGGCAGGGCGCCTATCTATATCCCAACCGCTGGTCCGGCACGCCGCGCCAGAACAACCTTGATGCTTACCTTACCGGCCCTTTCAGCCTGTTTGGGCGCGAGCATGAGTTGATCGCTGGCGTCACGATGTCGCGCTATAACGAAAATACCCCGAGCCACGGCGGTTGGTTTGGTTCCTGGACCGGCTACGACGGTACTGTGCCTAACATTTTCAACTGGAACGGCAGCGGCGCCAACCGCCCGGATGCCACGCCCGTTGGTAAGACGCATATTGAAGAAAACCAATACGCCGCCTACCTGACCTCGCGCTTTCATGTCACCGACAATACTGCCGTCATCCTCGGCGGCCGCGTCACCGACTGGAAGCGCAACAACGAAGTCAGCGTGTACGCCGATCCGACCCAGGACACCGAAAGCAAGGAAACCCGCAACGGTGTCTTCCTGCCGTACGCCGGTATTGTCTATGACCTGAGCGACACTTGGGCGGTGTACGCCAGCTACACCAAAATCTTCAACCCGCAGGCCTATGGCGTTCACGACGAAAACAACAAAGCCCTCGACCCGCAGGAAGGCACCGGCTACGAGGTCGGGGTAAAAGGCAGTTTCAACGACGACAAACTCAATGCCAGCCTGGCGTTGTTCAAGATCGACCAGGACAACCTGGCGGTGTACGTGCGGGCGCCGGATATCTACCGCCTGGAACAGGGCACTACCACCAAAGGCGTCGAGTTGGAGCTTAACGGTGAGTTGAGCGAAGGCTGGCAGGCGTCGGCGGGGTATGCGTACAGCGTGAGCACCAATCAGGACGACCAGCGCATTGTCACGACCAGCCCGCGGCATAGTCTCAAGACGTTCACCACTTACCGGCTGCCGGGAGTGCTCGACAGGGTCACCGTGGGCGGCGGCGTGAACTGGCAGAGCAAGACGGGGATGGACCTGCACACGTTCGAGCAGGGGAGTTATGCGCTGACCAATGTGATGGCGCGGTACGACATCAGCAAGAACCTGAGTGCCACGCTGAATGTGAATAACGTATTTGATCGTAGCTACTATGCGTATGCGGACAGTTGGAGTGTTTACGGCGCGCCGCGCAATTTCATGACGAGTTTCAAGTACACCTTCTGACGGTGCCGCCCGGCCGGGTTCTTCGGTTAGGAAAAGAATTTCTACGCAGGGGTTGACCACGAATTTTAAAGCTGTATTATTCGCCTCCCGCTGACGAGAGATCGGAAGCGCAAGTGGTTGAAGTTGTTGAAGAAATCTTCGAAAGCTTCTGAAAATAATCACTTGACAGCAAATGAGGCTGCTGTAGAATGCGCGCCTCGGTTGAGACGAAAGATCTTAACCAACCGCTCTTTAACAGCTGAATCAAGCAATTCGTGTGGGTGCTTGTGGAGTCAGACTGATAGTCAACAA
>NZ_JACARN010000091.1:0-1134 GCF_013386605.1 Pseudomonas sp. IPO3749
TGCAAGCGTTGATAAAGCTCAGAGCAGTATTGGGCTCCACGGTCTGAGTGATGGATCAGTGGCAGCGTGCTTCGGCGCTCACCAACTGCCTTTTCCATCGCCTTGATTACCGACTCGGTATGCAAGCTCTCATGCACATGATGGCCTACGATCTTGCGCGAGTAGGCGTCTGTCACCAGGCTCACATAAGCCACGCTTTCCTGTGTCGGCAGGTAGGTGATGTCTGCAACCCAGACCTGCTCTGGCCTATTGGCCACTATCTGCTCATGACCTGCTTTGAGCAGGTTAGGGTGTCGGCGAAAACGGTGATGGCTGTCCGTCGTTTTGTGGTATGCCCGTTTGCGTACAACCAGTTCTCGAGCGTTGCGCAGGATGCTAAACAGGCGGTCTCTGCCGACCCGAACTGATGCGCCAACTTCAACGCTCATCAGGTAATGCAGCTTGCGCGTGCCTATCCGTGGCTGACGGCGGCGCTTTTCAAGAACAAAGTCCATGACCTCTTGATCTTGACGAGCCCTCTCGTCGAAAACCCGATTGCGTTGGTAATACGCTTGGCGCGAAATGCTCATAAACAGGCAAGCCCTCGTGATGCTCAGGCCTTGGATTTGCCCTTGCGAGAGGACTTGCCGGGTCGCTTTTTTACGACGGAAACACCGTAGTCATTTTTCAGAACATTCACGACGGCTTCGAAGAATTGCGCTTTCTGATTGCTTAGCGCCAGCTGTTCTTCGAGCTCTTTGATCCGCTGCTCGGGGGTCAGCGGGAGGGTTGGCTCGGTCATGGACCTGCTCCTCGGCTCTCGAATTGACGCGCCTTGGCTCCAGTCCTGCCGGCCGTGCTTGCGTAGCCAGACCAGTACTGTGGACCGGCCCTGAATGCCGTAGCGCCGTTGAGCCTCTTTATAACTCAACTCGCCCTTTTCGACCTGGTCTACGACCGATAATTTAAAGGCTAGCGTGTAGTCACGCTGGCTCCGCCTTTTGCCCGAATCCATTGACTCCTCCTGAAGATAGGTCAGAAGGCGTAAACCTTATTCAGGACGGGACAGCAAATACAAAAAAGCCCCGAACCAGTCGGGGCTTTTTCATTCAGCGCAAAGGCTTAGCGCGGAAACGCAGGCGGGTTGACCCCAGC
>NZ_JACARN010000092.1:0-9285 GCF_013386605.1 Pseudomonas sp. IPO3749
AACTAGCCTGACACCGGGGGATTCCGGGAGCCATTCGACGAGATGTTTAGCAAAACCATCATGCCGCCACGCCTTCAGCGCATAGCGTACGTCAAAGCCGGAAAATGAGTGCAGCAGACCTTCTTCGGTGCTTGCATGAAACTCGACAAGGAAGGGATCTGGCCGCTTTTTATAGGGTTTGGCTGTAGCCGTTGACTTGTCATCAGCCGACTCTAATAGCTGCTTCAGGTGGGCCAGGGCCGGTTCCCGCAGAATGATCTTCGTCGATGCTGCAGTTTTCACGTTGGCCGTGGCAGCCTTGTCAGCCATCTCCAAGAAATCATCGTAAATTGCCTGCATCTGGGTATTGTTGGGACGGTTCCCGAAATCCTCAGCAAGCTTGGAAAGGGCCTTGATGTTGACCGCTTCCAGTGCTTCCACATCACCGTAGACCTGCCAGACGGAGTTCTCTGCCCAGTAGGCGAAATTCCGATTTTGTGGGGAGATGAATGTCTTGAATTTCCGTAGCAGAACTTTGCCTCGGGCTGTGGTGGTGTCAGGCAGAACCCTCTTGTCCAGCTCCGTTTTGAAACCGTCGAGAATCTTCGCGACGTCGCGCTTGGTCACGATTCGGAAGCGAGCAAGGCCTGGGCGCACATCGCACTTCAGCGATTTGTGAAGCAAGGACGAGTTTGCTTTGGTGCCATCCAGCTCGGTCACCTCGTCCATATTCCATTTGTGGTCACCCTCAGTCGTCTTGACCTGAATGTACTCGTTGACGAGCTGACCCCCGCACTGGAATACGACCACGATATCGTCGGCGGTCTCGCACTCTACCTGGGTGTAACTGCTATCGCGCAGCATCTTGAAAATGAAGCTGACGGCTACATGATCTTGATACTTGAAGCCTTGCCTCGCAGCGGGCCCACCTTTGTTGCCCCCGGTGTCAGGCTAGTTGTCGCCTCTCCAAATTCCTAAAAGCATTTCGGGGGCGGCAAGAGTATGGTCATGCCTTTCTATTCACCTGAACGTAAAGCCGCGTTGCTGAAAATGATGCTTCCGCCCCTTAGCCTCTCTGCCAAAGAGGTCGCGCGTCGTGAGGGTTGCAGCGATTTTTCTCTTTATCAATGGCGCAAACAAGCGGCTGCCCGAGGCACTCAATTGTCCGAAAAAAATCAACCAGTAGAGAACTGGTCAGCCGAGTCAAAACTGACAGCGATCATCGAAACATCAGCACTGTCGGAACTGGAAATGGGCGAATATTGCCGCCGAGTGGGCATTTTCCCTGAGCAGGTCGCCGCTTGGCGCAACGAGTTTATTGCTAACAGCACCCATCAGCCGATCGGTAGAAAAGCTGATGCCGCGCAAGTGCGGGGAGACAAGAAACGCATCCAACAACTGGAACGTGAACTGCGCCGCAAAGATGCCGCTCTCGCTGAAACGGCGGCTCTGCTGGTGCTGCGAAAAAAGCTCAATGCCTACTGGGGAAGCGACGACGAGGACAACTGACCTTGTTGCCAGAACGGTATTTGCTCGTGGGTTGGCTCAACGAAGCCATCACGGCGGGCGCCCGTAGGGCGCCTGCTTGTCAGGAAGTCGGCATTTCGCTCAGGACGCTGCAACGCTGGAGTTTACCGTCCGAAATCCTCGCCGATGGCCGTACGACAACGATCAGGCCCATACCCGGTAATGCGCTCAGTGAACTGGAGCGCCAAAACATCCTGGTGCTGTGCAACAGCAAGGCCTACGCCCATTTACCGCCAAGTCAGATCGTGCCGCAATTGGCAGACGAAGGGCGTTATCTCGCTTCGGAGGCCACCTTTTATCGGGTGCTCAAGGCTGCGGGCCAGCAGCAACACAGGTCACGAGCCAAGAGACCACAGCATCATGCGGCACCGACGACGTATGCCGCGACGTCGGCCAACCAGGTGTGGTCCTGGGACATTACCTATCTGCCCACGCCGATTCGCGGGCAGTTTTACTATCTCTACTTGATTGAGGACATCTACAGCCGCAAAGCCGTGGGCTGGGAGGTCTACGAAGTAGAAAGCGGAGAAAAGGCGGCGGCACTGCTGCAACGAAGCGTGAATCAGGAAAAGTGCTGGCAGCAGCCGCTGGTGCTCCACTCGGATAATGGCGCGCCCATGAAGTCGGTGACACTGCTGTCCAAAATGTACGATTTGGGCATTACGCCTTCGCGAGGACGACCTCGCGTCAGCAACGACAACCCTTATTCCGAGTCGTTATTCAGAACATTGAAGTACTGTCCGCAGTGGCCCTTGGGCGGATTCGACAGTCTGGATGATGCGCGTGTCTGGGTTCGGGATTTTATGGTCTGGTACAACACCGTGCATCGCCATAGCAGCATCCGCTTCGTCACGCCGGCCCAGCGTCATGAAGGCAAGGACAATGAAATCCTCGCCCGCCGTGACACTGTTTACAGATTAGCTAGAGCGAAAAAACCTGGACGGTGGTCAGGAGAAACACGTAACTGGAGGCCAGTCGGGACGGTGTATCTGAACCCTGAAAGAGAGCTTACTGTGATCGCAAAAGTGGCATAACAAAACGGTGAACGCGACAACTACCTTGAAAAACGCCGGAATTTTCCCTCAAGGCGAGCGAGATCGTGAACATCCTCGCGCACAATGCCGAAGCCATCTTGGCACGATCCATCAATGCGTTTACCGACAGCGAACTGCCTCGCGACAGGCTGATCGCCGAACTAATCCTCCACGCCATCCTGCGTAGCCGCCAAAACAGCGAGCCTGTCGCGTGCAAGGTCTTCTACAAATCCTCAGGCAAGCTTTCCGAGTTTGGCAACGCTCACATCGTGCAGATACCTGGCCAGGACGATCAGTTATGGCTCGGGCTCGCGCGCCTAATCCAGGCAGGTGCCATGGACGCGACCCTGGCACAGATCTGCGGCGTCCTAGACGCCACCATATCGGAGACGGTGTTGTCGTCGGAACGCGAAATCATTATCAACCTGCGCGAGCCCCTTCACCATCAACCGAAAGCGGACGCCTTCAATCAGGCACTGCACAAAAACTCGCCAGTCGATGACATGATGAACGTCCTCTGCTTTCCCATCCTGTTGACCTACGACAGTCACGCACTCTCGTCAGGTTGGCTCGCTGATTACGTGAACCATCTTAGAAAGGAGATCGAGGCCCACTTCAGCACCTTCACCAAACAGCTGCCACAGAACATCAAGCAAGTGAAGGTCATGGTCTTCCTCGTGCCGATGGAAAGCATCGAGAAGCTGATCAATGAATTCAATACCCGGTGCAAAACACTTGGAGACCTGCAGGCATAAGCTGAGGCCTGTGTTCGATCTGCACGGCTGAAAACACTACAGGGTGAAGGCATGCCGAGCTGGTTAAGCCGGCTTCGGTGAACTCAAGGAACGATGCGGTAATGAACTACGAAACGATCAAGAACAGCCTGGCGAACCTCAGCGATGAAGGCGCTTCGACAGTCGATGTGCTGCTTGCCATCAACGCTATCGTCAACAGAAGCAACGCTGAGTGGGAAGGACGCGACCTGGTGATCCGCGCGCTCGACAAGTTCGCGCTTTTTGACGTAGTCGAACAATCGCTCTTGCTCAACATGGTGCGAGCCGTTGGGCTCTTTCCTTACATCACGCCACATCTGAGCAACATGGCCCTGTCTGACCGCTTGGCTTACGAGGCTCACAGGGTTGAGGGTGTGGAACCAGGCATGGTGTTTCATCACCTTCAGGCCCACGTTTTCAGCTTGATCATGCAGGGCCGAAACGTCGTCTTGAGCGCCTCCACCAGCGTCGGTAAAAGCTTGGTCATCGACGCGGTACTTGCCCAGCGCCGGTTCAAGAAGGTAGTGGTGATCGTTCCTACCATCGCGCTGATTGACGAAACCCGGCGCCGCTTGGTCAAGCGCTTCAGAGACTTCAACCTGATCACACACCCCAGCCAGGAAGCCGTGCCCGACGTCACCAACGTCTACCTCCTGACGCAGGAGCGCGTTATTCAGCGTCCTGATCTGGATGATGTGGAGTTCTTCGTGCTGGACGAATTTTACAAAATCGATTTGGGAGGCGATAAGGATAAGAGCACACGCGCCGTCGATCTGAGCTTGGCATTCCACAAGCTCGCAAAGACCGGAGCGCAGTTCTACATGCTCGGGCCGCACATTCAGAAGATCTCTGGGTTGGACGGTTACGAGTACCATTTTATCCCGTCCGACTACAGCACCGTCGCGGTCGATATCCAGAATTTCAATCTGGGCATGCGTTCAGAGGAGCGAACACAGAAACTCCTGGAACTGGTCAGGACGCTGGAGTCCCCTACCCTGATCTACTGTCAGGCGCCGGCAAGCGCAAACAGGGTTGCAGAATATCTGATCCAGGATGCCGGGTTGACCCCGGTGCCAGAGACGCAGGAAATCGCTGCATGGATCTCCAAGCATTACCACCCAGAATGGAACGTTGCCAAGGCGATCGCCCTAGGTATCGGAATACACCATGGCGGGGTGCCTCGCGCGCTGCAGCAATACATCGTCAAGCTGTTCAACGAAGGCGTCATCAAGCGAATCATCTGCACATCGACGATGATCGAGGGCGTCAATACCTCGGCTGAGAACGTCATCATTTACGACCGCCGCCTCAAAACGTCGACGTTCGACTACTTTACCTACAAGAACATTTCCGGGCGCGCTGGTCGCATGAACAAATACTTCATCGGCAAGGTGTTTATGCTCGAAGCCCCGCCTATTGAGCAGGGACTGACGGTCGAGTACCCCATCGGCCACCAGGATGAAACCTCACCTATCGGCCTGTTAATGCAACTGGAAAACGAATATCTCACGGACATGTCGAGAGGCCGTCTCCAAGAAGCGTATGCCAACCCGGTGCTGTCACCGGCCACCTTGATCGAAAACCGCCACATCCCTATCGAGCGTCAGGTCGAGGTCGCGAAAACGATCATCACTGACCTTCCTGACAGCCATGAGTTGTTAGGCTGGAAAGGCATTCCTGAGCCGAACCAACTGAATTACTTATGTGAGCTGGTCTACATCTTGGAAGGTAAGAACCTGATGGATTACCTGATCTCGTCTAGTTCTCAGTTGGCGTGGCACATCAATGAACTTCGAAATCAGAAAAACTTGCCGGACTATCTGAGCGAAGCGGTAGAAAATCGGTGGGAGAATGTCTCGGCGAGTGAATCCATTAACCTGCGCCTGAAATTCATCAGGAATATGGTGTGCTTCAGATTACCCCGGGACATCATGGCGATTCACAAAATTCAGGTCGACGTGCTGGAGCAACACGGGTACGAGCCTGGAGACTTCAGCTTTTTCGCTGAACAACTGGAGAACATGTTCCTTGACCCCCTGCTCACCGCACTGGACGAGTATGGAATTCCCACTCAGATTTCAACCAAGATCAAGCACCTGATTTTGCCATCAGAGCACCTTAATGATTTGCTGGCAAAACTACGGTCGCTTGCCCCTCGGGTGGAGAGCCTTCAACTTACCCCCTTTGAGAAAGGCCTGATGCAATGGGCGGTCGCGGAAATGTAATGATGGAAGCGATGGACGCGAGCGCTGCAGTAAAGCGCGCCGAGATTCTGGTCTTCCAGCGATTGATAAGTTTGCCGACTAAATCTACGGAGCGGAACGACAATGCCAAACCAACTGGTCATCAAAGGTCAACTTTTTTCATCCCAGACGGAGGCGGAGCGCTTTTTTTATGCAATTCGTGACAAAAATCTCGTAGAGGGTGGAGACATTCAAGGCTCCACTGAATTCGATCTGCTCGAAGACCTGTACGTCCGGTATTGCAAAGCGACCAACTGGCCAACACCCGGACATCCTGTTGCCTTTTACGCGCGCAATATAGCGCGTGGGGTTGGCGCCCACGGTGGCACTACGCAGGGCTTTGTCGTGAAGTTCAGTGATGGTAGCGAGCAGGAATTTTCCATAAAGAAAGCCGTTAAAGCTGTGGCCACGTAATTACTCCTCCCGACTCAACGAATGTTCTTCTGGTCATCTCAAGACAAGACTACCAACCCATGTCGTACGCACTGATCGACAATGCCACACTCACAGCCGCCCAGCGCGCCACCGGTGCGGTAGCAGTTAAGACCAGCGATACGATCAACGGAGATCTGTGTGTTTTGGAGAACCTTCTGCAAGGCAATCTCTTCTACGATGATTTTCTCTGCATAGACAACTACAAGCCTGAGCATAGAGACAGTCGGAAACAGCATCAAGACGGCGCGACCTACACATCAGAGGCCTCAGTGGGCCTGCGGATTTGATTTGCTCTGAGGCGCTCATCAAAGATCACCACAATGCCAGGGAAGTAACGGTGCCCATCAACGTAGTCGGGACTTCCCAGCTTCGGGAAAATGTAGGCGAACTGGGTGGGTTTCAATGACCATCCTGGGAAATAGGGCTCATCCGTGAGCCAGCGATTCAGCGAGGCCTTGACCTTGTCAGGACAGATCTGAACCCGCTTGCCTGCACCGATCCGAACCTCGCTCAAGGGGATGGTAGGCACAACGAATGTCACTGCGAATCGGCGATTAGCCTCCCAATGGCCAAGATCCCCCGTGTCATCCCATGCCGCTTTCAGGGCCTTGTTCATATAGGTTTCCCCATCCGCCCTGACGCCTATCCGCTGTACGGCCTGTTTGGCCTCGATGGCGATACTCTCTTCTGGGTTGCGAATGAACAGATCACAACGACCATTGCGCAGGTGGCCCTCATCCACGCCAGGCGTGAGTGTCCGCATGCGCTTGATGGTGCTGAATTCCTCAAGCGCGAACCAGTCCTTCAATGTCCAAGCAGCTCCTGCCAAGACGCTCAGCGAAGCGCGCTCGTTGTACCACCATGGATTGTCTTTAAACGCTTTGGTGTAGCGTTCGACAGCTTTGATCCAGGCGGTCAGAAGCTTCTGAACAGATTCGTCATCATCATGGGCGTGGACATGCTTGAGGGTCTTCAACTGCTGCACCGCCTGCTCCTTGCGCAAAAGCGCACGCTAACACAGGGCAGGCAGAGCTTGTGTAATTTAGATAGCTTGTAAAGTGTTGCCGCAGAACAGCGCCGAACTGTTGGCCGCGCTGTTGGCGAAGGGCGCGCTTCGTAGACGTGTGCGTTGTGCCCATGGTAGGCGTGATGACGCCTTGCACCACACAGCACCAGCCCGGTGCCGACCTGGCGCAGGTCATGGGGTTGGACATGGCCGTATTATGCCAGCTCACCAGTGACCGCTATTTCCAGCAAGTGTCGACGGCAGTGATTCTGAAAGCCATAGACGAATTTGCACCGGATCATGTCACCCAACTGGCGAAGTTGACGAAAGGCGACATTGTTAACGAAGCCGAACGGCTGAACGATGATACCGGCAGGATGCCCGTTATCTTCCGAGCCGAAGGCCCGCAGCAGACTGAGCAGGATGTGACGACGCAAGCGGACGAAGAGGCGACTGAGGAAGCCGCCGCCATGCGGGCTTAAACATTAGCCGGGTGCTTGCCAACTGCAAGCAAGCACCCTCGTTATAGCCCATGTACTTCGCTGTTCAATCAGCACCGGTTCCAAGTCAATTCCGCCTTGAGGCGGAAATCAAAAACCCGGTCATGGTAAATGGCCGTGCCCGATTGAAGATCTGGCATCAACCACTATGAGTTGGCTAATTAGCCCCCAGCATTTGCACTAACGAAGTAATCAAACCCTGCGAATGATCTTCATCGCAAAGAGCAATAGCATCCATCTCAGCATCTCTCGAAACTTTATAAAGGCTGTCTTGCGCGATTAATACTCCCGCTTTACACATGACGTCAATAAAATCCTCATAAGACCTTTCTGAAACCAAGCTGCTATGAGCTTTGATTTTATTAAGACTTAATGGAGCAAAGCCAAGCCCTTGCCGCATTGACTTTAGGATTTGTTTAACATCAGATTTTGAACGCAATAAAGTCTCCGTTCTTTTATCTTCTCCAGCGTGCAGGAGATGCCTCATTCCTTCATCAAGACTGCAATTCACAAAGATTTCAGACCTCACATTTTCCCTCTTAAAACTTGAAGAACAATTTGAGAATGAGCAGTCTATAAAACGAGTACTATCGTTAGTCTTGCAGTTGAAAAAACCTTGAAAATTTCTAAAAACACTTTGCTCAACCGTGCAGTCAGAAAAATCAATCGATGGAAAGTCGGACAAGATACAAATTCCGGATATTATATTTTCCGTATGAATTCTTTCAATAGTAGAGCGTCTTTCTGAGGCCGTTTTCGGCCCCCAATACTCTATCATAAATGCATGAAGCTCATGGATAGCCTTTTCAGAAGTGATATTTCTACCACTCTTTTTTAATTCACCAAAAATAAACTTTACTTTGTGCTCGATCTCTATTTCTGATGCGTCGGCCTTGTGTAGTTTTGAGCACAACCGCTCGATCAACCCGAAGTTCTCGTTTCTTGCATTTCCCAAAATTGACCTGACAGTTATTGCATCGGCGGTGACTGCAGAATCGCTCTTAGAAAACATACTGTACAGTTTATTCAATAATATGTGAGAAACATATTCTGGGTGAGAAACGGATGTTGACGAGTTTTTATTTTCAAATAAAAAAAATTTCAGATATGAAGCCCTGCGTGGAGGCGAGGTTTGTCCATTCTTCTGAAGACATATTTCAATGTAGGTCTCAAAGTACTCATCATCCATTGAGTTTTCTTGCTCTACAACTATCTCATTTAATAAGTCGTAGTAATCATCAACGGATATATGGAGTGATTGCTTCTCTATTTCACGCAGCAGTGCCCTGGCCAAGCAATAGTCGAATGGTTCATTGACCTTGAGCCTCTCAGACTCTATTACTTGATTCTCCCAAGGCTCTTTCTTCGTGGATATCAAGAACTGACGCACTACATGAAGGAGGTATGGGTTAACCAATCCATCTTTATTCTTAATTTGAGCAGAAAAATCTTTAATTTTTTTCTTTATCTCCTGCTCGTCTTTTTCTGTGTAGTCATCAATATCGGTAGCAGAAAAACCTTTTATGAAGAGTGTTTCTGAGCCCTTAGTCTTTATGAACCGTGATGCATTAGAATCGCGCGACGTCATCAAAACTCGGCATGAATTCAAGGACTCGTTTAGATTTCCGATGGACTCAAGAAAATCATGCATCTTGAATTTCTCGCCTAACGCTGATTCAATCTCGTCAATCCCGTCAATCATTAATATGATTGAGCCGCAGCTTAGCGCAAGTGAAAATGTCTCATGAGATATGGGCCGCATCTGCCCAGTAATATTCTTTGCATATT
>NZ_JACARN010000093.1:0-79586 GCF_013386605.1 Pseudomonas sp. IPO3749
TGGTTACTTTGGGGCTTTTCCAAAGTGACCCGCCGTAAGGGCGGAACCCATATCAGCCGTTACCCAAATAACGGATATGTACCCAGTCCCACCCAAATCCCAGACATAAAAAAACGCCGCGTACCTCACGATACGCGGCGCCTCTTCACATCAACACTTTAGGCCTGAATCACCGGAATGTTGGCGCTAGCTGCGATCTTGCGGAACTCAGCAATCTGGTCGAAGTTCAGGTAGCGGTAAACGTCACTGGCCATGGTGTCCAGTTTCGCCGCGTAGCCCATGTACTCTTCGACGGTCGGCAGGCGACCCAGGGTAGAAGCCACTGCCGCCAGCTCGGCCGAAGCCAGGTAGACGTTAGCGCCGTCACCCAGACGGTTCGGGAAGTTACGGGTCGACGTCGACACAACGGTCGAGTTCGGCTCTACACGTGCCTGGTTACCCATGCACAGCGAGCAGCCCGGCATTTCCATGCGTGCGCCAGCCTTGCCGTAGATGCCGTAGTAGCCTTCTTCGGTCAGTTGGTGAGCGTCCATCTTGGTCGGCGGCGACAGCCACAGACGAGTTGGCAGCTGACCCTTGACCTGCTCCAGCAGCTTACCGGCCGCGCGGAAGTGACCAATGTTGGTCATGCACGAACCGATGAACACTTCGTCGATCTTCTCGCCGGCAACGCTCGACAGCAGACGGGCATCGTCCGGGTCGTTCGGTGCGCAGAGGATCGGCTCGTTGATCTCGGCCAGGTCGATCTCGATGATTTCCGCGTATTCCGCGTCGGCATCGGCCTCCATCAGCTCTGGGTTCTTGACCCAGGCTTCCATCGCTTGAGCACGACGTTCCAGGGTACGCGGGTCGCCGTAGCCTTCACCGATCATCCAGCGCAGCAGGGTGATGTTGGAGTTCAGGTACTCGGTGATCGACTCTTTCGACAGCTTGATGGTGCAACCGGCAGCCGAACGTTCAGCCGAGGCGTCGGACAGCTCGAAAGCTTGTTCCAGCGTCAGGTCGTTCAGGCCTTCGATCTCCAGGATGCGGCCGGAGAAGGCGTTCTTCTTGCCTTTCTTCTCTACGGTCAGCAGACCCGACTGGATCGCGTAGTAAGGAATGGCATGAACCAGGTCACGCAGGGTGATGCCAGGTTTCATCTTGCCTTTGAAGCGCACCAGGATCGATTCCGGCATGTCCAGTGGCATAACACCAGTGGCTGCGGCGAACGCGACCAGGCCAGAACCGGCCGGGAACGAGATGCCCATCGGGAAACGGGTGTGGGAGTCACCACCGGTACCGACGGTGTCCGGCAGCAGCATGCGGTTCAGCCAGCTGTGGATGATGCCGTCGCCTGGACGCAGCGATACACCGCCACGGGTCATGATGAAGTCAGGCAGGGTGTGGTGGGTGGTCACGTCGATCGGCTTTGGATAGGCCGCGGTGTGGCAGAACGACTGCATGACCAGATCGGTCGAGAAACCCAGGCACGCCAGGTCTTTCAGTTCGTCACGGGTCATAGGGCCGGTGGTGTCCTGGGAGCCCACGGTAGTCATCTTCGGTTCGCAGTAGGTGCCAGGACGAACGCCTTTGCCTTCTGGCAGACCGCAGGCCTTGCCGACCATCTTCTGTGCCAGGGTGAAGCCTTTGCCGGTGTCGACAGGCGCTTCTGGCAGCTTGAACAGGTCGGTTGGGCCCAGGCCCAGTTCGGCACGGGCCTTGTCGGTCAGGCCGCGACCGATGATCAACGGGATACGGCCGCCGGCGCGGACTTCGTCCAACAGGACCGGGGTCTTCATTTCGAAGGTGGTGATGACTTCGTCGGTGCCGTGTTTGCAGACTTTGCCAGCATGCGGGTACAGGTCGATCACGTCGCCCATGTTCATGTTGGTAACGTCGAATTCGATTGGCAGTGCGCCTGCATCTTCCATGGTGTTGTAGAAGATTGGAGCGATCTTGCTGCCGAAGCAGAAGCCGCCAGCGCGCTTGTTCGGCACGTACGGAACGTCGTCGCCGAAGAACCACAGCACGGAGTTGGTTGCCGATTTACGCGACGAACCGGTACCGACCACGTCGCCCACGTAGGCGATCGGGAAGCCTTGGCCGCGCATTTCTTCGATCTGCTTCATCGGGCCGGTCTTGCCTTGCTCGTCCGGTACGATGCCTTCACGGGCCATTTTCAGCATGGCCAGGGCGTGCAGCGGGATGTCAGGACGGGACCAGGCATCAGGCGCAGGGGACAGGTCGTCGGTGTTGGTTTCGCCGGTGACCTTGAACACGCGCAGGCTGATCTTGTCGGCCAGGGTAGGGCGGTTGCTGAACCACTCGCCGTCGGCCCAGGACTGGATCACGGCTTTGGCGTGTTCGTTGCCGTTCTTGGCTTTTTCAGCCACGTCGTGGAACGCGTCGAACATCAGCAGGGTGTGCTTGAGTTGGGCGGCGGCGACCGGAGCCAGAGTGGCGTCGTCCAGCAGCTCAACCAGGGTCACGATGTTGTAACCGCCTTGCATGGTGCCAAGCAGTTCAACAGCGCGTTGCTTGCTGATCAGGGGGGAAGTGGCTTCGCCCTTGGCCAGGGCAGACAGGAAACCGGCCTTGACGTAGGCAGCTTCGTCAACGCCTGGTGGAATGCGATTGGTGATCAGGTCAACGAGGAATTCTTCTTCGCCAGCCGGAGGATTTTTCAGCAGCTCGACCAGGCCTGCGGTTTGTTCGGCGTTAAGCGGCTGGGGAACGATACCCAGGGCTGCACGCTCTTCGATATGTTTGCGGTAGGCTTCAAGCACAGTTATTACCCTCATCAGTGGTCCCACGGGACGCTCATCCAGAAATGAACGGCACGCATGCGCTCGGGGGCTTTTTGGGCCGCAAAGCCAGCGCTGCCGGCATTCCTCACAGAAGCTGCTTTCAAAGTTTTACGCCTGCAGAACGGAGCTGATGAGGGTTGGCGAGGGCTCTGACCTACCGAGTCATTAACCATCGCCAACACCGTTCTGAAGGAACGACTGTGCTCGTGACGCTTTGAAAACAGCTTCCAGCGGATTATTGGCGCCTTACAAGGCCGGATGATTCTACGGCAAAAAAAATCTAAAGGTAAGTTGCCTAACCAAGTTTGCTGGGTGATCAAGCTTAGACAAAGGGCTAACATGGCGCATTGTTTCGCTGATTTGCGTGCCGTTGCCCATGTCCAACCAAACCATCAAGACCCCCTGCGTCGGCCTGTGCTCCACGGTCTACGGCGATCTCGTGTGCCGTGGCTGCAAGCGCTTCCACCACGAAGTGATCCAGTGGAACGGCTACGGCGAAGAGGAAAAACGTGCGGTCTGGCTGCGCTTGGAGCAGCTGCTGGTGCAGGTGATGGCCGGCAAACTGGAAGTTTTTGACCCCAAGACCCTGCGCGGCCAACTGGAACAGCGCAAGATCCGCTTCGTGCCGCACCAGTCCGAATACTGCTGGGCCTACCAGTTGATCGCCCGCGGGGCGCGGGTGATCAATAACCTGGAGGCCTACGGCATGGTGCTGTTGCCCGAGTTTCGCGACTGGCCGTTGCCGGACCTGCGCGACGCCATTGATCGGGAGTTCTTTATCCTGTCCGAAGCCCACTACCAGCGCTATATCGCGCCGGGGTTTCTCAAGGATGCGTTTGGCGCCTAGCAGTCAGGCTTTGGTGGCCTGTTCCACTAGGCGGTCCATCACTTCTTCTGGCTTGAGCACCAGCACATCGCTTTCCAGCGTATCCAGCACGACCTCTGCGGTGTTGCCGATCAGTGCCCCGGAAATACCCGTGCGCCCCACGGTGCCGATGATCGTGACCGCCGCCTGCAGCTTGTGGGCGAGATGCGGTATCAGCACGTCCGCCGGTCCTTCCTCGATATGTAGATGCTTGTCGTCCACGTCGAACTCCGCCTGAAACGCCCTGCATTGCTCGCGATAACGCGCCTCGATGGTTTCCTTGAGCTGAAACGTCGGGTCCGCCGCCGACAGCATCGGCGACGGATGGGCGCTGATCACATGCAACTGCGCCTTGGCCAGGTGGGCGATATCAAAGCCATGGTCAATGATCGAATTGTGCAATGAGCGGTGCTCACCGTCGGTATTGCCCACATCGATCGCCGCCAGGATCACGCCGCCAGCCCACGGTGTAGCGGTCTTGACCAGCAACACCGCCGTCGGGCAATAACGCAGCAACTTCCAGTCCGCAGGCGTCAACAGCGCCTTTTTCAATGGGCTGTCCGGGAAATGCTGCTTGATCACCAGCCCACAGCCTTCGGCCTGCTGCACGTCGATAATGGTTTCATGCAGGCTGGCATTCCACGCCTGCTCGGTGCTGACGCTGTAGCCGTCCTCTTGCAAACCGGCCTTGAGCAGAGCCAGCAGCGCCGAGTGCTCATGCTTCTTGTCGCAGACCAGCAGATGCAGGTGCGCGCCGGTGACCCCGGCGATCAGCTTGGCACGCTTGAGGGCCAGGCTTTCCGAATGCTCGGGTTCGATGACCACCAGGATGCTGCGGATGGCTTGCATGATCGGGATCTCCAAAAAGAGTGGGCCTGGAACAACTATAGTTGCTGGGTGGCGCACGTCATGTTGATGCACATCAAGGCCGGTGGCTGGTGGTCTGCGGCGGGGTCGGTATAATCGCCGGCCTTTTGTGATCCTTTTGCCCGTGAGCCCGATGAACCTGCCCGAAATCCACGAATTCCTCGGTTGCCGCACCCCTGACGCCTGGGTCCAGGCCGCGCTGGCCGATCAGGACACCCTGCTGATCGACCACAAGAACTGCGAATTCAAAGCCGCCAGCACCGCCCTCAGCCTGATCGCCAAGTACTACAGCCATGTGGACCTGATCAACATGATGTCGCGCCTGGCCCGTGAAGAACTGGTGCACCACGAACAAGTCATGCGCTTGATGAAAAAACGCAAGGTCGAGTTGCGCCAACTGAATGCTGGTCGCTACGCCTCGGGTTTGCGCAAAGTAGTGCGCACCCATGAACCGGTCAAGCTGGTGGACACGCTGGTGGTGGGCGCGTTTATCGAAGCACGCAGTTGCGAGCGTTTCGAAGCGCTGGTGCCACATTTGGACGAAGAACTCGGCAAGTTTTACTTCGGTTTGCTGAAAAGCGAAGCGCGGCACTTCCAGGGTTACCTGAAGCTGGCCTACCAGTACGGCGACGCCAAGGATGTTGCCCAGGTGATTGAGCGGGTGAGGGCGGCCGAGCAGGAGCTGATCGAATCACCCGACCTCGAGTTCCGCTTTCACAGTGGCGTGCCAGCCTGAGGCCACGGCCACGCCGATCAGCGCGGTGATCCCGGCCAGCAACAGGATCACCGCCTGCGTGCCCAGCGGTGCCGCCAACAGCGCAATTGCCAGGCCCGCCAAGGGTTGCGGCAGGTTGTTGAGTAAGGTGATCACACCTACGGTCTTGCCGAAGTCCTGCACGGGAATCACCCGCTGACGGGTGCTGCGCAGGTAGACGTTGAACATCTTGTCGAAGCCGGTGACCAGCAGGAAGCCCACGGCGTACAGCCACACGCCGGGGCTGACCGCCATGATCACCGCACCGACTGCAATCATCGAATACGACAAGCCGCCCAGCACCTTCAGCGGCAGCCCGGCCCGCGCCAGGTAAAACAGAATCCCGATGGTCACCAGGGCGCCGGCCGCCTGCAGCAGGGCATAGGTGTCCTTATCCTGTGCAAATTGGCCGGTCACCATCGCCGCAGACGTGGCCAGCGTCACGCCAATGATCAGGTTCAAACCCACGGCCAGGGTGATGATCCGCTTCAGTTCCGGCAGGCGGCGGATATGCCCGAAGGCAATCTTCAACGGCCGCAGCCAGATATCCCGGTGCTGCTCGAAGGTTTCCAGGTTGACGGTGCTGGAGCGTTGCCACAGCCGCATCGCCAGGTCGGCCAACAAGAACAGCCCGGCCACCCCGAGGACGACCCAGTGCCAGGCCCACACTTCCAGCATCAGCGCCGCCACCAGCGGCCCGAGCACCAGCCCGCTCTGGTCGGCGATCTGCGAATAGGACAGCGTCTTGGCGTAGCTGTAGTGGGGGAAGACATGGGGCATGAGCACTTCCCGCGCCATGATGCCCTGGGTAGTCAGCACGCCGCACAGCGCCGAGAGCAGTACGATCCAGACGATGCCGTCGAATACCCCGTACAAAACCACGGCCGTCACACAGGCCAATGCCCGGTAAACCTGGCTGATATGCAGGATGCGCACCGGTGCGAACTTGTCGCACACTGCGCCACACACCGGGAACGCGAGATAGCGCGGCAGCGACTCGATAAAGAACGCCAGCCCGGCCCAGGCCACGCTCTGGGTGGTCTGGAACACGATCAAGGGCACGATAAACAGTAGAATCTGGTCCGCCAGCCGCGACAGGAACAGCGAAACAAAGAACGCCAGGTAATCCTTGCGCATACAACTCCCTGTGGATGGCGTTAAAGATTGCAGGGTATTTGTTAAAAACTCTTAAAAGCATGAAGCTTCGTCGGCCAATGCTGGCCAGCTGCTTTAGTTGCCCAGCTTGCCACCTATAATGCCCGCTCTTCAATCCGTGTCTGCAAACTGAGAACTTATGGAAAACCTGGGACTGGGCAAGGTCTTGCTCGTTGAGGACGACGAAAAACTGGCAGGGCTGATTGCGCACTTTCTCGCGCAGCATGGCTTTGAGGTGCGCGTGGAGCACCGGGGCGACGAGGCCCTGGCCGCGTTCCTGGCGTTCAAGCCGAAGATCGTCGTACTCGACCTGATGCTGCCCGGCCAGAGCGGGCTGCATGTGTGTCGCGGGATTCGCACGGTGTCCGACACGCCGATCGTGATCCTCACGGCCAAGGAAGATGACCTGGACCACATCCTTGGCCTGGAGTCCGGTGCCGACGATTACGTGATCAAACCGATCAAGCCCCCTGTGTTGCTGGCACGTTTGCGTGCGTTGCAACGACGCCAGGCGCCGGAGCCGACCGTGCGCGGATCGCTGGCTTTCGGGCGGCTGGCCATCGATCGCAGTTGCCGGGTGGTCAGCCTGGGGGACGACAAGATCGACCTCACCACCATGGAGTTCGAACTGTTGTGGTTGTTGGCCAGTCATTCGGGGACGATCCTGTCCCGCGATGACATCCTCAACCGCATGCGTGGCATTGCGTTCGACGGCCTCAACCGCAGTGTCGATGTGTACATCAGCAAACTGCGCGGCAAACTCAACGATAACCCGCGCGAACCGGTGTGCATCAAGACCATCTGGGGCAAGGGCTATCTGTTCAATCCGTTCGCGTGGGAGGCCTAGATGCTGCGGCTCTATATTCGCCTGTACATCATCCTGGCGCTGGGGCTGGCGGGGGCGATCTGGCTGGTCAACTACACCTTTGATGAGCTGCTGCCCGAAGCCAATGAAACCTATAACCGCGAAGCCCTGCGCGGCCCGGCGTATGGTTTGGTCGAGCAATTGCGGCCCTTGCTCGGCGACGCCCGTCAGGCGCGCCTGAGCGAGCTGCAACCGCATTACGGTCTGCACCTCAAACTGGTGCAGCGCGATGAGTTGGCGCTGGACCCACGTGAGCAACAGTTGCTGGCGGCCGGCCAATTGGTGGTGCGGGGCGACTTCATGGAGTTCATCGCCAATATCGACGGCGGCCCTCAGTTGCTCAATATCAAGCTGCCCGACGAGCCGAAATGGCTGTACTTGTGGGCCTACAGCCTGCTGGGCTTGAGCCTGGCGATCGTGCTGTATTTCTGGGTGCGCCCGCATTGGCGCGACCTGGAGCACATCCGCCTGGCCGCCCAACGTTTCGGGGATAACGATCTCAGTTCACGTATTCTGCTGCCACGCCGTTCCACCGTGCGTTCGCTGGCCGGGCACTTCAACCAGATGGCCGAGCGTATCGAAAGCCTGATCGCCAACCAGCGCGAGCTCACCAACGCCGTGTCCCACGAGCTGCGCACGCCGATTGCGCGCCTGTCGTTCGAACTCGACCAGCTCAAGCAACAGACCGATCCACGCCAGCGTGGCGAATTGATTGCCGACATGTATGCCGACCTGGGCGAGCTGGAGGAAATGGTCTCCGAATTGCTGACCTACGCCAGCCTGGAGCGTGGCGCGACCCAGGTCACCCGCGAAAGCATCGAGGCCCACAGCTGGCTCGACAGTGTGATCGGCAGCGTGGCCCTGGAGGCTGAAGCGGCGGGCATCCAACTGTCGTTGCGTACGTGCGAGGTGGACTTTATCCAGATCGAGCCGCGCTTCATGGCGCGTGCGGTGATCAACCTGTTGCGCAACGCCATCCGTTACGCGGAGCGTCGTGTGGAGGTGTCGCTGGTCAAGTTTGGCAGTGGCTACGAAGTGCGTGTGTGTGACGACGGCCCTGGCGTACCGGAAGAAGGTCGCTCCAAAATCTTCCAACCTTTCATGCGCCTGGACGCCAGTCGGGACCGCCGCACCGGCGGCTTCGGCCTAGGCCTTGCGCTGGTGCAACGGGTATCGCAGTGGCATGGCGGCCAGGTGCAGGTGCTGGACTCGGAGTGGGGTGGGGCTTCGTTTCGGATGACGTGGGCGTATGCCGAATAGGCCCTCGGATTATCGATTGAAGTGACGCGGTCGGTAGCTGATGGTTGTGGGTTGGTAGCGTGCCGGCGAGTCGGGGGGAGCGATATTTATAAGAATTTTCTTACCGTGCAGTTTCTCTACGTGCTGGGTGATCTTTCCTATAAATTTGTCCTGTACCAATATGTCGGCGGCTTGATTGACATTTGACTGAGTTGCTTGCGGGTAGGTTTTTTGGATTTCGTTTCGCACGATGTTACGCCTATGGGTCATTTCTGTTGATCCGTGCGCTATTGATACGGTTCCCTCAAACGCCTTGACTGGCTTTTTGATTTCTTTTTGGAAAAGGCGTGCGAATGCATTGCTCCTGCCTTCTCCTGAGTGGCAAACCAGAAGGCGTACGTTATCGAAGCTGGAGGGATCCACACCTTTGCCTTTTAATAAGTTAACCAGGTCAGGCGCGTCATATAGCGTGCCGTCGATGTACACTTTTGTACCGTTTCCTTTCAGTTTGTCAGTCCAGCTCCGTTCGATGCCATGTGCAACAATGTTGAGTCGGTTGGTGCCTTTGTAAGTATCGGCAAATGTATGAATTTCCTCGTCAATCAACTTTAAGTCCCGCATGGGCCCACCCATTTGAATGACGTTGTCACGCCCTAACCCAATGTCCAGTGCGGTGCGTTTGGTTGCGTTGGACGTGCTGGGTAGTCCCGGCAATGTATCGTCGACCCAATTAGAAACCTGAGGTTTGAAGTTATCGAGTGGCTTTCCGTATAGCCGTTGGTTTACCGGGTCCACTGCAAAGTATTTTCCCGTTTTTGCATCGACTCCTGCCGGAGTCGATATCTCGGTCAGGCCTTTCTTGTAAGTGCCCTCTGCAATATCTGGACGGCGGGCCGTCTTCGGAAAATTGTACGAGCCGGTTCGCCCCGGTCCAAGCGTATTCAAGCGGTTTAACACGCTCTCGGAGGTTGAGGCCGCCACCTGTTCAAACAGTTTTTTCCCCACAGGTTTCCCTACACTGTTTGCAACGCTTCCCAGTGGTTTTACCGATCTCGCAGCCTTGCCAAATCCAGCCGTTGTCGCATACATGATGCCGTCAAATATGAGTTCCGAAGCCACTGCCAGCCAGTCTCCCTTGATTGCATTTCTGGCAAGCGAGACGAAGGGAATGGAGCCCAGCAACAGTTCCTGATTTTTCTCGAACTCATCGTCTTCCTTGTCGAATTGAGTGATGTGGCGCGTAGCGGCAACCAGTTCTTCGAGGTTCGCAGGGCCAAGGGTGTGTCTGGACAATAATTCACCGAGAAATTGGCTGCGGTCGCTGGTATACGAAGCTGGGTTAGTGAGGTGGGGGGGCGGCGTAGCTGTTAATTTGCTTTTGTCTTTTTCCTCCAGGCTGAACGTCTCAATTGCAGTGTTTGAATACCTCTCGCCGCCCAAAAAACCTGGATCCTCTTTGATCCACTGGCCTTGTGGACCCGGCTTGAAGTCGGCGCCTAAGTCTTCGCGATGTTTAATATAGTTTTGCTGTGGGCTGATTTCGTAAAATTTTACGTTGGCGCCGTGTGTCGACTTGATGATGAGTGAACGCCTGTCCTGGGCCTGTTCGGGTGTCTTGCGATCATGATTGAGCGTGGCGCCTGGTAAATAACTGGTGTGTTTAATAACCGTTCCTTCGACGTAAGGGACGAGCTCTCCGTATTCCAGCTGTTTGCGATCCTCAAGGGGAAGTTGTGCAATCAGGTGTTTGGTCCTATTGACAAGACCCTCTTCTCTGCCTTGCTTGTAATTGGCTATTGCGATTCGGTGCAGGTTATTGATGTCCGGCAACTGGCCGAGGTAGTCCGGCGCACTTCCCATTTCTGGGTTGTTTTCACGCGACCTCCATCCGCTTTCTTCAGGGTTGTTAATGTAAACATCCAGCAACGAATAGGGCCCCAAGGTGACGTGCATGGGGCCGCTGTCCAAGGCGTTTTTTTGTCGGATACTCGGGTTCGATAAAATCGCGCGCTCAAACGATACATTTGTGAAATGCTCCTTGAGTACCGCCAGTGCCATGTCTTTCTGCATTGGAAGCGGGGCGGTCAAGTCGTTGGAGACCTTTCTCAGTGATTCCATGACGCTGGCAAACGTTTCCTGTGCCTTGTTGAGCTGCTCTGGCGAGTAAGTTGCCTCTGTTGAGGCCGGTAAAATACCGTGTACCAATGCCCAGTCGATTAACGTTTCGCGCTTGGCTTCACTCAGCAGTGCAGCGTCTTCTTCCGAAACTGGGTCGATCGCCGCGTACTTGAGCACCTCGGGGAAACTCAACGAAGAACTGCTTCCGGGGCTCTTGGCTTCGATCAGCGCCACCGTTGTCTTCAGGAGGAACCAGGCCGGAGAGCCATAGGTCAGTTCAGCGGGAACGTCTTTGACCAACAGTTCGGGTGCTGCGCTCGACAGCAAGAGGTGGGCCCCGACAGGTGCCATCTCTTGTGTGCAGCGGTGACTTTCTGTCAGATGGTCAATCAGGCCTTGCTTGATGTCATTCAACGGTTTGCCGTAGAAGCGTTCATCAGCCAGATTGAACTGGGCTGTCTGATTGCGTTTGGGGGGCATCAAGGTGTTATCGGAATCCAGCCCGGCCACCATCGCACCCATGACCCAGTCTCGGCTGCTGGGGCTTTCAATTGCGCCCATCTTTTTCTGCAGGGCATTTTCCAGGGCCACGGCTTTGGGCGAGTCGAGAATATCCGCAATGACGTTGCGCGGATCAGCGAGCTCAGAACGGGTCCAGTGGAGGTGTTTAGTCAGGTAGGTAAATGCCCCGCCTCGAATCTCCAACAGTGTCTGAGCGTCAAGCCCTGGCAGGTTGAGGTTGTTATAGCGGACGTTGCTGTAGAGCTGTCTTTTTTCTTGTTGATCAAGCGGTGCCTGCCAGCCCATGGCGCCAGTGAGGTTGCCGTTGGGGAGTGCGGGTAATGGCCCTCGCCTCAGGGATTGAATCAGGTTACTTATATCGTCTTTTGTCTGAGGTACAAACCAGCCGTTGTCGACGATGAACTGCTTGAGCGTTACCTTTGATTCAGGTGTCAGTTGCTGGTCCTGAAAGTACCAAGAGGCAGGGGCGATCTTTAGCTCTGTATTTTCCAGCGTTGCCGCAATCGAGGCCTTCTCCTGGCGAACGGTTTGTTCCGGAGTGGGGCGTACCCCCAAAAAGGTCGGGTCCGTGTAGGAGGTTGCAGCGTCTGCGCCGAGCGATAGCAAGGCAGCGTCAAGACTCTTGGATAAAAGCGTTATGTTTTGAATGTCGCCCCTTTCATATCGTTGATTCTCGAGCGCCACCTCCCCACGCATTTCAAATGTGTCGGGCATTGCAGGTGTATCGAGGTGCGGGAACGCGCCAGCCTGTTTTAATTCGGTTGCCCTTTGTTGCAGTGCACTCTGGGTATCGGGAATGGTTTCTCCGTAAAAGGCCGCCACCTCTTCAATGTGTGCAGAACGTGCGGCGTGCACATCGGGTGACGATTGACCTGCCGGGGTCACGCTGACTGACGTCCTGCCGCTGCCCAGGGTGTTGGCAGCTTGCATGATCAGCGACCAGGAGGCTGGCAGCGACAGACCATCACCCAAACCGGCACCGAATGCACGTGGCAGTGAATTGGGGTTGTTCGACGCGCTGATGTTGGCGGGCGCCGAGGGGGTGGGTTTCAGGGTGGCACTGATAAAGCCTGGCTGGGAATTCCGGGAAGGGAAGATTCGCACGGGCTTGGTCAAATCAATACGATTGTCGTCAGCCCATTGTTTGAAGTCGTCACTTGCCACCAAGGTGTCGAGGTGCTGGCGCCATTGTCCAAATGTGCAGTCGCTGGGGATCGGCTCAATGCCCGTGATAGCACGGGTAAAAAGGGGTGGCGTGTTCGCTGCGCTAGACAAGGCATTGGCGTAGAGATTTTTGAGTGCTGCATCGGCCTTGAACCTGGGTGTCTCAGCAATCAGTTTTTCAAGCGCTGATGGCTCGGTTTGCAGTTGGGTCGATGCAGGAGATTCAGTGCGCTCGTGCTCATTTGAGCTGATGGACGACGCTTGTAGAGGGCGAGACAATGCTGGCACGGTCATTTGGACATTCTCAAGGGTTGGCAACAAGGCAGCAGGGAAGGAACCTGACTACTTTTTGTGTCCAACCTCTGGGAGCGGTTCATGACCGATGTGTAAATAAATACCTCTTGGTGATCCGTACAGTCAGAAGCTGTATTCCAGCACGCCCATCACCGATGTTTGCAACCGGCGCTCCACAATCGGACTTTTCCCCGCTTCATCCGCCAGGTACTGCACATCCAGCAAGGTCGAGAATTGCGTGTGCTCGCTGATTGGCAGGCTCCATACCAGGTTCATACCATTGCTGATATTGCCCGCACCCGCCTTGTAGGCTTTGAAGCGGCTACGGGCGGCTTGGTCGGTGGTCACGCCGTACCAGGTCTGCAAGTAGTCACGGTCACCAAAGTGGCTGCTGAGGCTGGCGTCGACGGAGCCGAAACGACCTTCATACAGGTTGGTGCCCAGGCTCAGTTCCAGGTGGGTGAATGCTTTGCCGCTGTCCTTGTGGTCATCTTCCTTGAGGGCATGTTCCAGCGTGGCGCCGACAATCATGCCGCCCAGGTTGTAGCTGGCACTCACACCCAACTGCGGGCGTGACTTGATTTCGCCCATGCCTTTCAGGCGTTTGGAGCCCAGGTGCATGGATTCGTTTTTGTCTTTGCGTGATCCACTGGCGCCGACATAAGCGCTGAAGCTCAAGGCATTGCCTTCGTAGCCCCAGCCCAGGCCCTTGTCGGTGTCGAGGAAAATCCCCCAGGGGCTGACGATGGCGCCGCCGAATACCGGGGCGGTCATGCGTTCGTCGCTGCCGCTGTAGCGGGGCAGGTTGGCCACGCCGGCCTTGAGGCTGTAGGTCCAGTCCTCAGCCAGTACGCTGTTGGCGCTCGCGAGCAAACACAGTGAGGTCAGGGACAGGCACAGATTTTTTGGGTTCATCAGGGTTTTCATGTCGGTTAGAAACTCAAGGGTGGATGGGTACGTTTGAAGGAGTAGCCCGAAGCGCTCAGGCCATTGATCTGGCGGCTCACCGTGTCACCCAGGCCATAGCCGTTGCCGGCGAGTACGGCATGGGCGTTGTCCACCGGCAGCAGGATGTAGTCGGTCAGCGGTTCGTCGTGCAGTTGGCCGCGAATCACCAGGAAGCCTTCTTCGAGGCGCACGCTGATGCCGCTCAATGGCGCATCGGGTTCATGGGTGTTGAGTACTTGGTAGGTGCCGACGGTGTCGGCCCAGGCCAAGGGCAGTGGCGGCGGGTCGATGCGTTCGCCGATGGGGATGCGCTGGCCATGGCTGCGCGCCGTGAGCATCTGCCGGCCTTGCACGGTGATGACGTCGAGTTGTACCTGGCCCAGTTCGCCGAGGTCCTTGAGCCAGAAACCGAAGAGTTTCTTCTGGGCGCGCAGCCAGCCTTGATCGTCACGCAACAGTTCGAAGTTGAAGCCGGCGAGTTCGCCGCGCAGCCTCTGGTCATCATCTTTGATCCGGAACACGCCCCAGGCGGTGGCGTAGAACCCGGCCAGGCGCTGGCGGTCGATGGCGGCCGGCACCTGGCGCAGCTTGAGCCCATGACGGGGTGCCTGGCAGTCATCGCTGCATACCTGTTCGCCGGTTTGCGCCTGAAGCATCAGGCGCAAGGCGTCCGTGGCCAGTGTGGCGACCAGGTCTTCGGCATTGCTGTCGTTGGCCATAATGATTACGGCCAATTGATGGTCCGGCAGCAGGGTCAACTGTGCGGCGAAATCATCGCCACCCCCACTGTGCTGGTAGGTGCGCACCCCAGGGCCGATCGGCTCGTCACCGCAGGGGGCCAGGAACCACGCCAGGCCGATCTGGCAATCGAAGTCCAGGGCATTGCCGGTGTTTTGCTGGGTGAACATTTCATCGATGGAGCGGCTGGCCATCACCCGATTGCCCTTGTAGAGGCCTTCGGCAAACAGCATCTGCACGTAATGGCTGAGGTCCCTGGGGCTGGCCCACAAACCGCCGGCGGCGATGTCGCGCAGTTGCGCATCGGTGCTGGCGACGCCTTCCTCGTAGCCCTGGGCGCGATAGCCGACTTGCGCGGCGGTCCCGACAAAGCTCGCGCGTTCCATCTCCAGCGGTTTGAGCAGACTATGTTGCAGCTGGGCTTCAAACTCCTTGCCGCTGCTGCGCTCGATGGCCGCACCCACCAGCGCATAACCCAGGTTGGAGTAGGCCACTTGCGTGCCGGGTGGGGTGCTCAGCCAGACGCCGGACAGGCGCATCGGCATCTGCCCCATGGCGTAGCTGTTGCGCAGGTCGCGCAGGTGTTCACTGGGTAAGCCGGACTGATGGCTGAGCAGGCGACGCAAGGTGATGTCGTGGTCGGCGGCCTGCTGGTCGGCGTGGAAACGCGAGCGTACATAGAACTCGCGCAGGGTTTGCTGGATCGGTGCGTCCAGCGCCAGTCGCTGTTGTTCAACCAGTTGCAGGGCCGCGCTGGCGGTGAGCAGCTTGGAGATTGCGCCGGCCCGGAAGGCGGTGTTTGGCGTCACCGGCAAGCCCTTGGCTTTGTCGGCCATGCCGAACCCGCGAGTCCAGATCAACTCCTGGCCGTTGACCAGTGCAATCGACAGGCCCGGAATGTTGTCCTGGGCCATGTCCCGCGGGATCCGGGTTTGCAGGTAACGGATGATCGCGCTGTAGTCGCCCTTAGGAATTGACGGCGGGACAGGTGACTGCCCCTGGCAGCCGATACTGCCCAACAAGCATCCGAGCAACGGAAGACCGCGCAATGTGCGAAGCATGACGAGCACCCGATAGGTGGTTTGGAGGCTCGAATGCTAGGGCCGCGGTGCCCGAGGGTCTTTGACAGCTTTGTCGATAAACTGTCAAAGACTGTTAACGGGCCACGCCGTGACGCTCATGCCATTGAGCGATCGACTCATCGGGGTACTCATCGAACTGCAGGTCGCCCTTGCGTAGCGTGACCTCTACCCAGGGCGCCTTGGACCCCAGCATCAAGTGCGTATGCTCCGGTGGCACCGGCAATGGCGTGTCGATAGCCGAGGCAAATGGATGGATCAGCTCGGGCCATTCCGGGCTGAACACCCACAGCGCGCTGCCGCATTGCGAGCAGAAGTGCCGCTCGGCCGTACTCGCATGGGCACGGCTGGCGCCTTCGGGCTTGAGCTTGGCGTGGTAGATCGAAATGAATTTGCGCCCACGTACCTTCAGGCTGGCGGTATCACCGGCCAGGTTGATCGCATAACCGCCACCGCCCTGGGTCTTGCGGCAGATCGAGCAGTAGCAACGCTGGTAAGGGTAGGGGTGGGCACTGGCGAGGCTGAACGTGACGGCGCCGCAATGGCAGGATCCTTCAAGCTGCATGGGGAGTCTCCTTTGGCAAGGTGACTGCTCAGCTTAGGCGCTATCGGGCATCAACGTGGCAATCAACGCACGAATGGTGCCGGGCAACGCCTCCAGCTCCCGCACCAGGATACTGCGCTCGCGAATCGCCCAGGGTTCGTCCAGCTTCACCGCGACCAATTGCATGGTGCGGCTGTGACGCACGGCGGCCGACTCCGGAATGATGCCAATCCCCACACCGGCCTCGACCATCCGGCAGATCGCCTCGAAGCTCGACACCTGGATACGCAGCGACAAATGTTTGCCCAGCCGCTCGACGTGCTCGCGCAGGAAACTCAGCAAGGTGCTGCCTTCGTGCAGGCCGATATGCTGATAGGCGAGGGTCTGTTCCAGCGTGACCGAGGGTTGTTCCGCCAAGGGGTGGCCGACCGGCACCATCAACACCAACTCATCGGTGCTGAAATGCAGCACTTGCAAGCCCGAGGCTTCCACCGGCCCGGCGATGATGCCCATGTCGCTGGTGCCATCCAGCACGCCGCGCACGATGTCGCGGGAGAGTCGTTCCTGCAGGTCGACGGTCACGCCGGGACGTTGTGACAAGAAGCCCGCCAGCACCTCCGGCAAGAACTCGGTGACGGCCGTGGTGTTGGCAAAGATGCGGATATGCCCGGCCGAATCCACACCGTATTGGGTGAATTCGCTCTTGAGGTAATCCACCTGACGCATGATCAACCGCGCATGGTGCAGCAAACGCTCACCGGCCGGGGTGATCTCCACGCCACGGCTGTCGCGGTACAGCAGGCGGGTGTCGAGTTGCCCTTCGAGCGCCTTGATCCTTGCGCTGGCTGCGGCCGGCGAGAGGAACGCGCGCTTGGCGCCCTGGGTCAGGCTGGGGGATTCGGCGATGTGGATAAACAGGCGCAGGTCGGCTAGATCGAAGTGCATGCAAGGCTCCCGGTACAGGATGGCGGCGTTCAGCATAACCGAACGCCGGTTTATTGAAATGCAAATTCTCAGAACGGCGATAGGCTTGCATGATCCGGGGCAGACACTCACTGCCCGAGGACCTGCACCCGATGAGCGCCACCGATTGGATCGGCCGAAGCGAAACCGCCCACGACCACCTCAGCCATAACCTGCTCAAGCGTATTGCCGCCACCTTCGGTGAAGAAGTGCCCGAAGACGGCGCGGACATCCCGCCGCTGTGGCAGTGGTGTTTCTTCCAAGACCCGCTGCCGGAAACCGCGCTAGGCAGCGACGGCCACCCGGCCCGCGGAGGTTTCCTGCCGCCGGCCGACAACCGCAACCGCATGTGGGCCGGTGGGCGCATCGAGTTCCTGCAGGCACTGCGGGCCGGTGAGGCGGCGACCCGCGTGTCGACCATTACCCAAGTCGAAGAGAAAACCGGTCGCACCGGTTCGCTGCTGTTTGTCACCGTGCGCCACGACTATTCCCAGGACGGTCGCCTGGCGATCCGTGAGGAACAGGACATCGTCTACCGCGAACTCACACCGCCCAAATCCGGCAGCGGTGATGCGCTGGAGCAGGGCGAATGGTCTGAGGCCGTCGATCCCACGCCAACCCTGTTGTTTCGCTACAGCGCCGTGACCTTCAACGGGCATCGCATTCACTACGACTACCCCTATGTCACCGGCACCGAAGGTTATTCAGGCCTGGTGGTGCATGGGCCGCTGATCGCCACCCTGAGCCTGCGCGCATTCTGCCGCGCCAACCCTGGCGCCACCTTGCGCCGTTTTGCCTATCGCGGCGTGCGCCCGTTGATTGCGCCGCAGCCGTTTGAAGTGGGCGGCCGCGTGACCGAAACCGGTGTGGCGCAGCTGTGGGCCGGCAATGCCCAAGGGCTGGCGCAGCAAGCCAGCGTGCATTTCGAATAATCCAAGAACAACAGGCGGAGAGCCGTTAATGAACCCCAATGACAATGAAGAACTCAATGCCATCCGCGAAGGCGTGCGCGCTTTGTGCGCCGAATTCGATGCCGCGTACTGGCGCAGGATTGATGAGGAAAAAGGCTTCCCCGAAGCCTTCGTCAAGGCGTTGACCGACGCCGGCTGGCTGTCGGCGATGATCCCCGAAGAGTACGGCGGCTCCGGCCTGGGCCTGGCGGAAGCCTCTGTGATCCTTGAAGAAGTGAACCGCTGCGGCGGCAACTCCGGCACCGTGCATGGCCAGATGTACAACATGTTCACCCTGTTGCGGCACGGCAGTGAAGCCCAGAAACGCTTCTACCTGCCCAAGCTCGCCAGCGGCGAATTGCGCCTGCAATCCATGGGCGTGACCGAGCCCACCACCGGCACCGACACCACCAAGATCAAGACCACCGCGATTCAGCGAGGCGACAAGTACGTGATCAACGGCCAGAAAGTGTGGATCTCGCGGATCCAGCATTCCGACCTGATGATCCTGCTGGCGCGCACCACGCCTTTGGCCGAAGTGAAGAAAAAATCCGAAGGTATGTCGATCTTCCTGGTGGATCTGCGCGAAGCCATCGGCAACGGCCTGACCGTGCAGCCCATCGCCAATATGGTCAACCACGAAACCAACGAGCTGTTCTTCGACAACCTGGAGTTGCCCCTGGACAGCCTGATCGGTGAAGAGGGCAAGGGCTTCAAGTACATCCTCGACGGCCTCAACGCCGAGCGCACGCTGATCGCCGCCGAGTGTATCGGTGATGGCCGCTGGTTTATCGAAAAGGCCAGTGCTTACGCTCGCGATCGCGTGGTGTTTGGCCGGCCCATCGGGCAGAACCAGGGCGTGCAGTTCCCGATTGCCGAAGCGCATATCGAGATCGAGGCGGCCGACTTGATGCGTTGGCGTGCCTGCGAGGAATACGACAGCGGCGCCAATGCCGGCGCCAGTGCCAACATGGCCAAGTACCTGGCGGCCAAGGCGTCCTGGGAGGCGGCCAACGCCTGCCTGCAAACCCACGGCGGTTTTGGCTTTGCCTGCGAATACGACGTGGAGCGCAAATTCCGCGAGACGCGCCTGTACCAGGTGGCGCCGATCTCCACCAACCTGATCCTGTCCTACGTGGCCGAGCATCTGCTCGAACTGCCACGCAGCTTCTGAGGGCCTGACCATGAGCCATACCCAAGCCTTGTGTCGGTTCCTCGCCGAGCTGAACTACGCGCAACTGCCGGAAGACGTGCTGGCGCGCACCGAAGATTTGTATCTGGACTGGCTGGCCTCGGCGCTGGCAAGCCAGGGCGCGCACCCGATTCCATTGTTCGAGCATTATGCGCAGAAAATGGGCCCCAGCAGCGGTCCGGCGCAGGTGATCGTCAATGGCGGCAGCACCAGCGCGTATTTCGCCGCGCTGGTCAACGCGGCTTCATCCCATCTGGTCGAGCAGGACGACCTGCACAACAGCTCCGTGCTGCACCCGGCGACCGTGGTATTTCCAGCAGCGCTGGCGGCCGCCCAGGACCTCGGCAAATCCGGCCGCGATTTGCTGCTGGCGTCGGTAGCCGGTTATGAAGCGGGTATCCGCATCGGCGAATTCATGGGCCGTTCCCACTACCGTATCTTTCACACCACGGCCACCGTCGGCACGTTGGCGGCGGCGGTAGCTGTAGGCAAGTTGCTGGATTTCAACGAAGAACAATTCATCAACCTGCTCGGCAGCGCGGGCACCCAGGCGGCCGGGTTGTGGGAGTTCCTGCGCGATGCCGCCGATTCCAAGCAACTGCACACGGCGAAAGCGGCGGCGGACGGCTTGCTCGCCGCTTACCTCACGGCGGACGGCCTGACCGGCGCGCGCAATATTCTGGAGGGCGATCAAGGTCTGGCGGCCGGTATGTCCCGTGATGCCGAGCCAGCCAAGTTGTCCGCCGACCTGGGTAGCCGCTGGGCGTTGCTGGAAACCTCGTTCAAGTTCCACGCCTCATGCCGCCACACCCATCCGGCCGCCGATGCGCTGTTGGATTTGATGCAACGCGAAGGCCTGCACGCCGAACAGATCGCCCACGTGGAAACACACGTGCACCAAGGCGCCATCGATGTACTGGGCCGGGTGAAAGTACCGACCAGCGTGCACCAGGCCAAGTTCTCCATGGGCACCGTGCTGGGCCTGATTGCCGTGCATGGCAAGGCCGGGCTCACCGAGTTCCATGAGCTGGCGTTGACCGATCCAGCGGTCTCAGCCTTTCGCGACAAGGTCAGCATGACCCTCGACCCCGACGTCGACGGTGCTTACCCGCAACGCTGGCTCGGTCGCGTCACCGTCACCACGCTGGATGGCCGCACGCTGCACGGCGCCATCGACGAGCCCAAGGGCGATCCGGGCAACACCCTGAGCCGTGCGGAGCTGGCCGACAAATTCCAGCGTCTCAGCCAGTTCAGCAACGCCCGCACACCGGCCGAGGCCAATGCCCTGATCGACAAGGTCTGGGACCTGCGCAATGCCGCATCCATGGCCGACTGGCTTTGAGGAACTGTCATGACTAACCCAAGACCGCTGGACGGTATCACCGTTGTCAGCCTGGAACACGCGATTGCCGCGCCATTCTGCACCCGTCAACTGGCCGACCTGGGCGCCCGCGTGATCAAGATCGAACGCCCCGGCGCAGGCGACTTTGCCCGTGGCTATGATGAACGTGTGCGTGGCCTGGCTTCGCATTTTGTGTGGACCAACCGCTCCAAAGAAAGCCTGACCCTGGACCTCAAGCAGGACGAGGCGGGCACTATTCTCGAGACCTTGTTGGCTGACGCCGACGTACTGGTACAGAACCTCGCACCCGGCGCCGCCGCGCGCATGGGCTTGTCGTTCGAGGCGCTGCATGCGCGCTTCCCACGCCTGATCGTCTGCGATATTTCCGGCTATGGCGAAGGCGGGCCGTACGAAAAGAAAAAGGCCTATGACCTGCTGATCCAGAGCGAAGGCGGCTTTCTCTCCGTCACCGGCGGGCCTGGCGACGACCAGATGGCCAAGGCCGGTTGTTCCATCGCGGACATCTCGGCGGGCATGTACGCCTACAGCGGCATCCTCTCGGCGCTGCTGTTGCGCGGCAAGACGGGGAAGGGCAGCCGCATCGATGTGAGCATGCTGGAAAGCCTGGTGGAATGGATGGGCTACCCGATGTACTACGCGTTCGACGGCGCACCGCAGCCGCCGCGTGCCGGGGCGGCGCACTCGACGATCTATCCCTATGGACCGTTTCCCACCGGCGACGGCGGCACGGTAATGCTCGGCCTGCAGAATGAACGCGAATGGGCGGCGTTCTGCGACAAGGTGCTGCTCACCCCGGCATTGGCGACTGACGAGCGTTTCTGCGCCAACTTCAAGCGCTCGGCCAACCGCGACGTACTGCGCCAGATCATCGTGGACAGCTTTGCGCAGTTGGATGCCGAGGCGGTGATCCAGCGCCTGGAAGACGCGCAGATCGCCAGCGCCCGGGTCAACGACATGCAAGGCGTGTGGGATCACCCGCAGCTCAAGGCCCGTGACAGTTGGCGCGAAGTCGACAGCCCGGCCGGTGCGTTGCCATCGCTGTTGCCGCCGGCACGCAATGCTGCGTTTACCCCGCGCATGGACGCTGTTCCAGGTTTGGGGCAGCACAGCCAAGGCATTCTCGAAGGGCTCGGTTACGCCGCAGACGCCATCGACGGCCTGCGTACGCGCGGTGTTATCTAATAATAAGGAATTCAACAAATGCCTAAGCCCTTGGTTCGTTCGGCGTTGTTTGTACCCGGTAGCCGACCGGAGCGATTTTCCAAAGCCTTGGCCTGCGGTGCCGACGCGGTGATCGTGGATTTTGAGGATGCGGTGGAAGAGCCGCTCAAGCGCCAGGCGCGGGATAACCTTGGAGCGTTTTTGACCGCCAACCCCGCCGCCCAGGTGTGGGTGCGGATCAACGCGCCGGAACATGCCGAGCACTTTGAGGATGTGGCGTTCTGCAAGGCCCATCCGAATGTGGCAGGCGTGCTGTTGCCGAAGGTCGAAAGCGCAGCCCAGGTCGCCGTGGTGGCGGCCACCGGCAAAGTCATCTGGCCGATCATCGAGAGTGCGCGGGGGTTGCTGGCGGTGGCCGAGATCGCCCATGCACCTCAGGTAGATCGCCTGTCGTTCGGCGGGTTGGACCTGGCGCTGGACTTGAACCTGAGCAGCCATTCCCCGGCCGCGCAGTTCGCCCTGGACCAGGCGCGCCTGGCGTTGATTGTGCATTCCCGCGCAGCTGGCCTGGTCGCACCGCTGGACGGCGTGCACCCGGCCATCGACGATCCCGAAGGCTTGCGTCGCTCGATTCGGCATGCCTACGAGATGGGGTTTGCCGGGGCGCTGTGTATCCACCCCAAGCAGGTGGCGGTGATTCACCAGGCCCTGGCGCCAAGCGCCGAAGACCTGGCTTGGGCCCAGCGCGTAGTGGATGCCGGGGCCCATGGGGCAGGGGCGTATCAGATCGATGGGCAGATGGTGGATGCGCCGGTGTTGCTGCGCGCGCAACGGCTGCTGGCGGCTCAGATCTAGCGTTCGCCCAGACCGAACGCAGGTATCAAAAAATCGAAATTCACTACACGCGTGACATCAGGCACCTTGCCCTACAACACAACAATAAGAAGGTGATTTCCCATGCTCAAGCTTTCCCGGGCGCTGCTGTGCGCCGCCACCTTGTTTGCCGCGGGCCTGGCCCAGGCGGCGGACCCGATTGTCATCAAGTTCGCCCACGTGGTTGCCGAAAACACCCCCAAAGGCCAGGGCGCGTTGCTGTTCAAGAAACTCGCAGAAGAACGCCTGCCCGGTAAGGTCAAGGTCGAGGTGTACCCGAACTCGTCGCTGTTCGGCGATGGCAAGGAAATGGAAGCACTGCTGCTGGGCGACGTGCAGATGCTCGCGCCGTCCCTGGCCAAGTTCGAGCAGTACACCAAGCAAGTGCAGATCTATGACCTGCCGTTCCTGTTCAACGACCTGGCTGCGGTCGACCGTTTCCAGGCCGCCCAGGGCAAGGAATTGCTGACCTCCATGCAGGACAAGAACATCCTCGGCCTGGCCTATTGGCACAACGGCCTCAAGCAACTCTCGTCGAACAAGGCGCTGCATGAGCCCAAGGACGCCCGTGGCCTGAAATTCCGCGTGCAAGCGTCGAGCGTGCTGGAAGAGCAGTTCAAGGCGATCCGCGCCAACCCGCGCAAGATGAGTTTTGCCGAGGTGTATCAAGGCTTGCAGACCGGCACCGTAAATGGCACCGAGAACACTTGGTCGAACTATGAAAGCCAGAAGGTCAACGAGGTGCAGAAGTACTTCACCGAGTCCAACCATGGCCTGATCGACTACATGGTGATCACCAACGCCAAGTTCTGGAATGGCCTGCCACCGGATGTCCGCAGCACGCTGGAGCAGATCATGGTCGAGGTCACCGTCGAGGTGAACAAGCAGGCCGAAGCGCTGAACCAGTCGGCCAAGCAGAAGATCGTCGATTCCAAGACCAGTGAAATCATCGAACTGACGCCGGAGCAACGCCAGCTGTGGCGCGAAGCCATGCGCCCGGTGTGGCAGAAGTTCGAGGGTGAGATTGGGGCTGACCTGATCAAGGCGGCGGACGCGTCCAACCAGTAAGCGCGGGTGGTACCGAGCGCCAATGTGGGAGCGGGCTTGCTCGCGAAAGCGGTGGGTCAGTCACCAGGGTTATCAACTGACAGACTGCATTCGCGAGCAAGCCCGCTCCCACATTTAGAGCCGGTTCCATCCTGAGCCTTGCATAACCCATCTCATTTTCGCGAGGTTTTGCCATGCAAACGCTAAGGCGCGTCTGGGAGCACCTGGAGGAAGGTTTTATTGCCTTCCTGCTGGCCGCCATGACCCTGGTGACATTCGTCTACGTCATGCTCAACAACATCTACACGCTGTTCTTTGCCCTGGCTGACAAGTGGGCGTTGAGCAGCAACTTCTTCAATGCCCTGGGCGATCACACCATGACCTGGGCCCAGGACATGACCTGGAGCGTGGCGCTGACCAAGGCCATGTTCGGCTGGCTGATCTTCTTCGGTATTTCCTATGGCGTGCGCACTGCCGGCCATCTTGGCGTGGATGCACTGGTGAAGTTGACCAAGCGCCCGGTGCAACGTGTGCTCGGCATGCTCGCCTGCCTGTGCTGCCTGGCGTATGCCGGGTTGTTCATGGTCGCCAGCTACAAATGGGTGAGCGCCGTGATGGGCGCGCACATCGGCGCCGAAGACCTTGACCAGTACGGCGTGGATGTCGGCGACATCGTGGTGATCGTGCCTATCGGGTTTGCCATGGTCTTCATCCGTTACCTGGAAATTTTCTACCGCATCTTTACCCACCGTCAGGTCGGGTTGGGGCTGGCCGACGAGGCTGGCGAGGCCAGCAAATTGGCCGGCAGCCATGAGGAGCGTCACTGATGGCCGTGCTCTGTCTATTCCTGTTGTTGTTTGTGTTCATGTTCCTTGGCGTGCCCATTGCGATTTCCCTGGGGCTGTCCGGCGCCGTGTCGATCCTGATGTTCAGCCAGGACTCGGTGAGTTCCCTGGCGATCAAGCTGTTCGAGACCTCTGACGCCTATACCTTCCTGGCAATTCCGTTCTTCCTGCTCTCCGGCGCGTTCATGACCACCGGCGGCGTGGCGCAACGGCTGATCGACTTTGCCAACGCCTGTGTCGGTCATATCCGTGGTGGCCTGGCGATTGCGGCGGTGCTGGCGTGCATGCTGTTTGCGGCGCTGTCCGGTTCGTCACCGGCAACGGTGGCGGCGGTGGGCTCGATTGCCGTGGCGGGCATGGTGCGTTCCGGTTACCCGAAGGAGTTCGGCGCCGGGATCATCTGTAACGCGGGCACCTTGGGCATCCTGATTCCGCCGTCGATCGTGATGGTGGTGTACTCGGCAGCCACCGAAACCTCAGTCGGCAAGCTGTTCATGGCCGGGGTGATTCCGGGATTGCTGCTGGGCCTGATGCTGATGATCGCGATCTATATCGTCGCGCGCATCAAGAAGCTACCGGCGCAACCACGGGCGACCTTCCGCGAGTGGCTGACCTGCGCACGTCGCGCCTTCTGGGGCCTGTTGCTGTTGGTGATCATCCTCGGCGGCATCTACAGCGGCATGTTCACCCCGACTGAAGCGGCGGCGGTGGCGGCGGTGTATTCGGCGTTTGTGGCCTTGTTCATCTACAAGGACATGAAGCTGCGCGACTGCCCCAAGGTGCTGCTGGAGTCCGGGCGCCTGGCGATCATGCTGATGTTCATCATCGCCAACGCCATGCTGTTTGCCCATGTGCTGACCACCGAGCAGATCCCCCAGGAAATCACCGCGTGGGTGATCTCCGAAGGGCTGACGCCGATTGGTTTCCTGATCATGGTCAACGTGGTGCTGCTGGTGGCGGGCAGCTTCATGGAGCCGTCGGCCATTGTGCTGATCCTGGCGCCGATCTTCTTCCCGATTGCCATGAAGCTGGGCATCGACCCGATTCACCTGGGCATCGTGATGGTGGTGAACATGGAGATCGGCCTGGTGCATCCGCCGGTGGGGTTGAACCTGTTCGTGACCTCGGCGGTGACCGGGTTGAGCCTGGGGCAGACCATTCGTGCGGCGTTGCCGTGGTTGATGATTCTGTTGGTGTTCCTGATCATGGTCACCTACTTGCCATTCATCTCCCTTGCACTGCCGCACTGGCTCGGTATGTAACCGGCTACCGGGTTCTGTGGATCAGTGGTCCAGCGCACTCAAGATCGCATGGGCCACTTTCACCCGTTCGGCATTTGGGTAGTTCTTGTTCGCCAGAATCACCACGCCTATATCCTTGCTCGGCACATACGCCACATAGGCACCAAAACCTCGGGTTGAACCGGTCTTGTTGTACAACACGTTCGCGGGCTGTACCTGAGCCGGGGCCAGCCACTTCACCGTGTGCGGTTCCATCGCCATCGGTGTGGAGTTGCCATCAATCAAGGCTTGCAGCTTGATCGGGTAGGGGTAGTACTCCCAGCCCAGGCCCTGGGTGGTGCCGTTTACGGTGTAATAACCGGTTTGCACGGTGGCGATGGCTTGTTGCAGGGGCTTCTCCAGTGTCTGCGGATGCATGTTCACCATCACGTAGTGCGCCAGGTCCTGGGTGCTGGTCTTGATGCCATAGGCTTCGCTGTCCAGCGCACCGGGGCCGACGCGTACGGGTTTCTGATCCTTGTCGTAGCCTTGGGCATAGGTGTCAGCTTTGTCGGCAGGCACGCTGACATGGGTGTTCTTCAGGCCCAGCTTGGGCAGCAGGGTGTTTTCCATGACTACATTGAATGGCTGGCCCAGGCTTCGTGCGCTGAGGTAGCCGAACAGGCCGATGCTCGGGTTGGAATAAAGACGCTGTGCACCGGGCGCGTACGCGGGTTTCCAGTGTTGGAAATAGCCGAGCATGGTGTCGGCGCTGTCGGCGGCGTCCGGGAACTGCAGCGGCAGGCCGCCTGGCGTGTAAGTCGCCAATTGCAACAGGCTGATGCGATCGAAGGCGCTGCCCTTGAGTGCTGCCAGGTGTTGGCTGGCCATGTCCGAAAGCTTCAGCTTGCCGCTGGCCTGGGCATAACCGCCCAGCGTCGCGGTGAAGGTTTTGCTCACTGAACCGATCTCGAACAGCGTGTCCTGAGTCACCGACTGCTGGTTGTCCTTGTTGGCAACGCCGTAGTTAAAGTATTGCACCTTGCCTTTGTTCACCACGGCTACCGACAATCCGGCGATGCCTTGCTGCTGCATCAGGGGTTCAATACTGCCGTCCACGACCGGGCGCAGGTCGGTGGCAGCCATGCAGGTGCCGGACCCAAAAAACAAGGCTGAAAAAAGGAAATTTCGTACGCTGGAGTTCATGGTGGTTCGCTTCCATGTAAATGATGCACTGTTGATCGGCGCCTGCGCAGGCGACGCAAATCTAGTCAGGTTCCGCCCTCGCGGCAAACGATGATATCTTGCATCTGCCATTAGAAAATCTAGGGTTTAAGCATGCTGCGCTCCCATTTGCCCCTCAACGCCCTGCGTGCGTTCGAGGCTTCGGCCCGTCACTTGAGCTTCACCCGGGCGGCCATCGAATTGTGCGTGACCCAGGCGGCGGTGAGCCATCAAGTCAAAAGCCTGGAGGCGCAACTTAATGTCACATTATTCAAGCGCCTGCCACGGGGCCTGATGCTGACGCGCGAAGGTGAAACCCTGTTGCCGGTGTTGCGCGAGTCCTTCGATCGTATCGCCCATACCCTCGGCCAGTTTGAAGGCGGTCACTATCGCGAGGTCCTCACCGTAGGGGCCGTCGGCACGTTCGCGGTGGGTTGGTTGCTGCCGCGTCTGGCGGATTTTCAACGTCGTTACCCGTTTATCGACCTGCGCCTGTCCACCCACAACAACCGTGTCGACGTCGCGGCCGAAGGCCTGGATTACGCGATCCGCTTCGGCGCGGGTGCCTGGCACGGCACTGAAGCCTGCGAGTTGCTGCAAGCGCCTCTCACCGTACTCTGTGTGCCGCAGTTGGCCGAGCAACTGCACGCACCGCAAGATTTGCTTAAACACACCTTGCTGCGCTCCTACCGCGCCGATGAATGGAACCTGTGGTTCCAGGCCGCCGGTTTGCCAGCCGATACCCTGGTGCCGCGCAGCATCGTGTTCGATTCTTCGTTGGCGATGATGGAGGCCGCTTTGCAAGGCATCGGCGTGGCACTGGCGCCGGCAATGATGTTTTCGCGGCAACTGGAGAGCGACGTGATCCGCCAGCCGTTCGATATCGGCATCAGCACGGGCAGCTATTGGTTGACGCGTTTGCAGTCGCGGGCTGAAACGCCAGCGATGCTGGCGTTCAAAGGGTGGATGTGTGAACGCGTAAGCGCTTAAACCAGGTATTTATTGAACCAACCGAGCGTCCTTTCCCACGCCAGATTCGCCGCCGCCTCGTCATAGCGTGGCGTCGAATCATTATGGAAGCCGTGGTTGGCGCCCTTGTAGATATACGCTTCATACGTGGTTCCGGCGGACTTGAGCGCCTGCTCATACGCCGGCCAACCCTCGTTGATCCGCGTGTCCAGTTCACCGAAGTGCAACATGATCGGCGCCTTGATCCGGGGCACGTCCTTGGCCTCCGGCTGGCGTCCATAAAACGACACGGCCGCGCCCAATTCCGGGTAGGCCACCGCCGCCGCGTTGGTCACGCCGCCGCCATAACAGAAGCCGGTAATCCCGACCTTGCCGGTGCTGCTGTCGTGGTGCATCAGCCATTCGATGGCGGCGAAGAAGTCGTTCATCAGCTTGGTCGGGTCGACGATCTGTTGCAGGGCCACGCCTTTTTCGTCGTTGCCGGGGTAACCGCCCACCGAGGTCAGGCCATCCGGGGCCAGGGCGATGAAGCCCGCTTTGGCCAGGCGCCGGGCGACGTCTTCGATGTAGGGGTTGAGGCCGCGGTTTTCGTGGACCGCCACCACCGCCGGCAGCTTGCCCGTGGCCTTGGCCGGGCGCACCAGGTAGCCGCGCACCGTTCCGTTGCCTTTGGGCGATGGGTAGGTGATGTAGTCGGCGACGATGTCCGGGTCGGTGAATTTCACCTGCTCGGCCAGCGCGTAGTTGGGGCTCAGGGCCGCGAGCAGGGCCGAAGCGGTGAGGCCGCCAAAGGTGAACAGCGCAGCGCGGTCGAGAAATTCGCGGCGGTTGATCTTGCCGTGGGCGTAGCCGTCATAGAGTTCCAGCAGTTCGGGGGCAAAGTCTTTCGCGGTGAGACGAGTCATCGGTGCATCCTCGATTAGCGGTGGCGGTCAATGTAGCCCAGGATCAGCCCTCGCGACCATGGGCGGCGGCGGCCAATTGGCCGGTGTCGACACGCACAAAGATCGAATCGCCGATGGCGGTCAGCACGTCACCGGCGTACACCTCGCAAATCACGCGGATCTTGCGTCCCACGTCACCGTCGACCCGCGCGCGCAGGGTGAGGGTGATGCCCATGGGCGTCGGCTTGATGAATTTGATCCCCAGGTTGCCGGTGACGCAGTCAATGCGCGGCAGGCTGCCGGGTTCGCGCGCTTCGGCGCGGTAGTGGTAGGCCATGGCGGTCCAGTTGGAGTGGCAGTCCACCAGCATGGCGATCAGGCCGCCGTAGACCAGGTCGGGCCAGCCGCTGTAGTGGGCCTCGGGCAGGTGTTCGGCGACCAGGTGGATACCGTCCATGTCCCAGCGGCTCTTGATGTGCAGGCCGTGGGGGTTGCTGCCGCCGCAGCCGTAGCAGATGCCTTCCGGCGCGGTGATGTCCTGGAGTGAGGGGGCGTGCATGCAACGTCCTTATTATGGGTGGGGCGACTACTCTGTTTAGCAGGACAAACGCCCGAATGGAATAAATCCCTGGTATGGCGTGTTAGTTCAGTACCTGTGTCCTTTCCTTTGCGGAGCGTTGCATGAAACGTTTTATGTCCCCGGTCACCGTACTGGCCCTGATCCTTGCGTATGGTTCCAGCGCCCAGGCGGTGGAGTACAAGGACGTCAATCGAACCGCCAGCCAGATCAGCTTCACCTACAAGCAATTGGGGCAGCGGGTGTACGGTACGTTCAGCGAGTTTGAAGGCACCTTGACCTTCGACACGCAAAAGCCGGAGACCGGGCATGCCTTGCTCAAGATCCAGCTGGCCAGCATCGACGCGGGTAGCCCGGACGCGAATGACGAACTGCAACGCGCGTCCTGGTTTGATACCGCGACGTTTCCGGTGGGTGTGTACGAGTCCACCGGTGTCAAAGCCTTGGGCGACAACCGCTACACGATCAGCGGCAACCTGACCATCAAGGGCACCACGCGCCCGGTGGACGTGGACGTGGTGCTCAAGGAGCAGAGCGGCATTGGCGTGTTCGACGGTGAGTTCATCCTCAAGCGTGGCGACTTCAAGATCGGCGAGGGTGAGTGGGCCGGCAACAGCGTGGTGTCCAACGACATCAACATCAAGTTCAAGATGGTCGCGCCGCAGCGTTAACGGGCGAACCGCTTCGCGCCGGCCACGCAGCCGATCACCGCAACCGTCACCAGCACCATGCCCAGGCTGACCTGCTCATGCAGCAGGCCCGCCGCCAGCGCCAGGCCGAAAAACGGTTGCAGCAACTGCAACTGGCCGACGGCGGCAATGCCACCCTGGGCCAGCCCGCGATACCAGAACACAAAGCCGATCAACATGCTGAACAGTGACACGTAGCCCAGGCTCAACCAGGCGGGCAGGCTGATGGCGCTGAAGGTCGACGGCGCGAGCATCAGGCTCAACGGCACCACCACCGGTATCGACACCACCAGCGCCCAGCAGATCACCTGCCAACCGCCCAGGCTGCGCGAGAGCTTGGCGCCTTCGGCATAACCCAGGCCGCACACCAGTACCGCCAGCAGCATCAGCAGATCGCCGGCCGGTGCGGCGCTCAAGCCTTGGGCCACGGCATAACCCATCACCAACCCACTGCCCACAATCGAGAACAACCAGAACACCGGACGCGGCCGCTCGCCGCCGCGCAACACGCCAAACACTGCGGTGGCCAGAGGCAGCAGGCCGATGAATACGATGGAGTGGGCCGAGGTCACGTATTGCAGCGCCAGGGCGGTGAGCAAGGGAAAGCCGATCACCACGCCCAAGGCGACAATCGCCAGCGGCACCCACTGATTGCGCGCGGGGCGTTTTTCCTTGAACAGCCACAGCAGGATCACGCCAAGAAAGGCGGCGATCGCGGCACGGACCATGGTGAGAAACACCGGGTCGAATTCCATCACGGCCATGCGCGTGGCGGGCAATGAACCGCTGAAAATCACCACGCCGATAAAGCCGTTGATCCAGCCCTGGGTGCTGGTGTCCAGGGTGTTGAGGGGGGATGTACGTTCCATGAGGGAATATCCGTAGCCGGAGGGGTTGCGTTCTGGCCATCCTAGGGGCGAGCATTAGGACAATCAAAAAATTGTCATGGATACATCCCAATGCCGCGCGCCCGCTACAAGTCCCTGGTCGATTCCTTTGCCGAAGCCATCCGCAGCGGCCAAATGCCGCCCGGCACGCGGCTGCCGACGCACCGGCAACTGGCCGCCGAGCACGGCCTGGCGCTGGTCACTGCCAGCCGCGTATACACCGAGCTTGAAGCCATGGGCCTGGTCAGCGGCGAAACCGGGCGTGGCACCTTCGTGCGCGAGATAGCGTTGCCGCCAGGGCAGGGCAGTGGGCAGATGACGGTGACGGCGGGCATGCTCGACCTCAATTTCAACTATCCCTCGTTGCCCGGCCAGGCGGAGCTGTTGCGCACGGCGTTGCGCCAATTGGCGCTGTCTGGCGACCTCGAAGCACTGTTGCGCTACCAGCCTCATGCCGGGCGCCTGCATGAGCGCGCAGCCTTCGCGCGGCATTTGCTCAGTCGTGGGCTCAGTGTCGACGCCGAGCAGGTGCTGCTGGTCAGCGGCGCCCAGCATGGTCTGGCCGTGACGATGATGGCGTTACTCAAGCCTGGGGACGTGATCGCGGTGGACGCGTTGACCTATTCGGGGTTCAAGGTGCTGGCTGAGACGCTGCATCTGGAAATTGTCGCGATTCCAGTGACGGTCACGGGGCCGGACCTGGAAGCCTTGCAAAACCTGTGTCGCAAGCGGCCGGTGCGAGCGGTGTACAGCATGCCGACCTTGCACAATCCCCTCGGTTGGGTGATGAGTCTGGCCCAGCGTGAGCAACTGGTCGCTATCGCTCGTCAGTACAATCTGACGATCATCGAAGACGCGGCCTACGCGTTTCTGGCTGAAGACGTACCGCCACCGGTGGCGAGCCTGGCGCCGGAACGCACGGTGTACGTGGGGGGGCTGTCGAAAAGTGTCGCGACGGGTCTGCGCGTGGGGTTTATCGCGGCGCCGATTGAATGGGTCAAGACGCTGGAGCGCACCATCATGGCCACCACCTGGAATGTGCCCGGTGTGATGAGCGCCATAGCGGTGGCATGGCTGGAGGATGGCACGGTGGCGCAGCTTGAGGCGCAAAAGCGCGAGGATGCCCAGGCGCGACAGGCCCTGGCCGCTCGGGTGTTCAAAGGGCTGACCACGATCAGCCATCCCTCGTCGTATTTCTTGTGGCTACCCCTGGCGGAAGACGCCCGGGCCGATCAGATCGCCATGGCCTTGCAGCGTGACAACATTGCCGTGTCGACCGCCGAGCCGTTTGCCGTCTCGGCGCATGTCCCGCATGCGTTGCGGTTGGCCTTGGGTTCGGTGCCGATCTCGGCACTGCGCGAAGCGTTGCTCAAGGTGCGCAAAGTGGTGGCGTGGTGAGCCGGTTTCAGCGGCTCACCGCAAGGTATCAGTACTTGTAGGCCTGACGTCCGATCAGCAGCCATTTGCCTTTTTGCTTCTGCCAGACTTGGAAGTTGTCGATGTCGGTAGGCACTTCAACACCGCTGTTCACGGCCAGGGCGTGGAAGTGGTTGCGGACCAGCGCGGTGTCGCCTTGCAGGGTGATGGTCTGGTTTTGCATTTCCAGGGTCTTGAAGGCGCTGGTATGGGTTTCCAGGTCAGCGATGAATTGGTCTTTGTTCTGCACCTTGCCGCTGGAGTGGCCGTAGGTGAGCTTGTCGGCCGTCAGCGCGTGAAGTTGCTTGAGGTCCAGGTGCAGCATGGCTTGGGTCAGTTGGTCGACCGCTTGGGCCACGTCCTTTTCGGCTGGGGCAGGCGCGGCTGCGACGTAACCGGTGAACAGGCACAGAAATCCGATCAGCACTTTGACGTTTTGCATGGGTGTTTCCTTATTGTTGTTGGGGGCTGGCACGACAGCTTAAGTCGTCGTACAACCATGCAATATTTCGGGTGGGGAAGGAAAGTGAAATTTCGAAATATCTTGAAAAGATTAGACTTGAAGCCGTTATAAACCACGGGTCAACTTATACGATGTCTCAACACGCTGATCGAATCATGCCTCGCTTCCTGTGCCAGTAGCACATCGCTATGCTACTGCCGAAAACTGACACTGCCCGAGAGACAAAATGGATTTTGACTGGCACAGCGACACCCTCACCCGCGCCACTCCGGTAACCCCGCACTACAAAAACACTCAAAACGTACGCCGCTTCATGCGTGAGCACTGCGGCCCAGGGTTCAAATTCGACCGGCCGTTCATGGCCTGGATCCGCAACGAGGTGCCCAAGACCCTGGGCGACGTGGTGGAGGAGTGGCAACGCCGAAACGAGGATTCACACCCATGACACCCGACGAAAAATACCAGGCCGCCCAAGAACGCCTCGGCTACCAGCTGGACGAATTCAAAGTCGGTGGCAACTACACGCCACTGGTCCGCGACGGTCACCACCTGTACATCAGCGGCCAGATTCCCCGGGTCGGCGATGCCATCGTGCTGCCGGGCAAGGTCGGCGACAGCCTGACCCTGGCCCAGGCGCAAATCGCCGCCGGTATCAGCGCCTTGCGCTGCTTGGGGTTGCTCAAGCAGGCCTTGGGTTCGCTGGACCAGGTCAAGGCAATCCCGCGCATCACCGTTTACGTGCGCAGTGCCGAGGATTTTGATCAGCAGAGTGAAGTGGCCAACGGCGCGTCGGATTTGTTGCACGAGATTCTGGGTGCTGCCGGGGTGCATACGCGCACGTCGATTGGCGTGATGCAGTTGCCGAAATCGGCGGCGGTGGAGATCGACATGATTGCAGTGGCGCACGGCTGAGCCATCGATGCGGTAATCCAGTTGATTGCCGTGCTCCACATCGCCTGATTTGAAATACAGGCGAAAGTGTGGGAGCGGGCTTGCTCGCGAAAGCGGTGGATCAGTCAGCATAGTTGTGGCTGAAGGACCGTATTCGCGAGCAAGCCCGCTCCCACAGGTTTGACCGCGTTTAGCTGGCTGCCAGCGGTGGCGTGCGTGGCGGAACCAGGCGCTTGCTGCCGGTGGCCTCGTACGCCGAAGCAAACCGCAGCAACGCCGAATCGTCATACGCCCGCCCGGCAAAGGTCAGGCCCACCGGCATGCCGATATCGGCCATCACGCCCATCGGCACGGTGACGGTCGGCACGCCGAGGTGGCGGATCGCGAGGTTGCCGTTGGCGACCCACACGCCGTTGCTCCAGGCGATATCGGCAGAGGCTTCGTTCACATCGGCATCCGCCGGGCCTACATCAGCCACGGTCGGGAACAGCACCGCGTCGAGACCGAGCGTGTCCATCCAGTCTTCCAGGTCGATGCGGCGGGTTTGCTCCAGACCGCGCAGGCCATCGGGGACCGTGCTGATCTCGTTCCAAGGCGTGATACCGCGTTCGGCCATGCGCACGTATTCGTCCATGCCGGCGGCCAGGTCATCCTCACGGTTGGGCAGGGTGCCGGGGTCGTGGGGGAAGATCTTCGGCCCGTCCACATCCGCCAGGCGGTTGAGGGCAGGGTCGTTGTTGGCGCGCAGGAAATCATCGAAGGCCCAGGCCGACAGCTCCCACAGTTCATCGTGGAGGAACGCCTTGGAGACCAGTCCACGGGTAAACACGGTGGGTGCGCCAGGGCGGTCACCTTCGCAGTTGGACACCAGCGGGAAGTCCACATCGATCACTTCGGCACCGGCCGCAACCAAGGCCTGGCGTGCGTCGTTCCACAGGTCGATCACGCTGGCGCGGGTGTTGATCTTCTGCCCGGTGGGGCCGCCGATGCCGGGCTTTTCACTGGTGCCGGCGTCGGGGTCAGCATTGATGTACATGCGCGGCACGCCAAAGCGTTTGCCGACGAGGGATTCGGAACTCACGGCCAGTTCAGCGTAGGACGCCGGGCGCACCGAAGTGACGCTCGGGATCGGCACCCACGGCTGCAAACGCCAGAGGTCGCCACGGGTGTCCGGGTCTTCGGCCACTACCACATCGAGCACTTCCAGCAGGTCAGCCATGGTGCGGGCGTAAGGCACCACCACGTCCATGGTCGGTGTGAGCGGCCAGTTGCCGCGCACCGAAATCACGCCACGGGACGGCGTGTAGGCACACAGGCCATTGTTGGACGCCGGGCCGCGTCCGCTGGACCAGGTCTCTTCGGCCACGCCAAACGCAGCAAAACTGGCCGCTGTCGCAGTGCCGGCGCCGTTGGATGAGCCGGAGGCAAACGGCGCCGTCAGGTAGTCGGCGTTATACGGGCTTTCGGCGCGGCCATACACACCACGCTGCATGCCGCCATTGGCCATCGGTGGCATGTTGGTCTTGCCCAGGCAGATGGCGCCGCCGCCGCGCAGGCGCTCGATGGTGAACGCGTCACGCTGGGCGACCAGTTGGGCAAACGCCGGGCTGCCGGAGGCTGCGGTCAGGCCCTTGACCAGGTAGCTGTCTTTGGCGGTGTAAGGAATGCCATCCAATGGCCCCAGGGTTTCGCCTTTGGCCCGGCGTGCATCGGACGCCTCGGCTTCTTTCAGGGCCTCGGGGTTGCGCACCACCACGGCGTTCAAGGCGGTGGCGGTCTGCGGGCCGTCGTAGGCGTCGATCCGCGCCAGGTAGGCGTTGACCAGTTCAACGGCCGTGGTCTGGCCGGATTCAAGCGCAGCGCGCAATTGGGCAATGGAGACTTCGGTAACTTGCATCACGTTTTTTTCGCCGCCTTCAAGTGGGGGTATGGCGGCAGTCTACGGACAGATATTTCACAAAACCAGCGCGGCATACTCCGCATAGGCGCCGCGCATCACCTGCCAGGTGGCCTCGTCCGCAGGAATCAGATGTTCGATCCGCAGGGAAGTCAGGGTGATGTCCTGGGGCATGCCAAACGTGGTGAAGGTGGACAAAAAGCTCAGTTCACCCTGGCGTGAGCGCACGCGGGTCAGTACCAGCGGCGGCATGTGTGCGGGCAGTTCGGTGTTGGCCGGTGTCGGCAAACTCGACAGTAATGCGGCCAGTTCAGCATTGCCCAACGCCTCACGTGTGGCGCGCTGCCAGGCCAGTGTGCGGATCTCCTCGGCATTGCTCAGGTGATCGCCCAGGCCGCCTGGCTGCAGCAGCGTCGTCAGCAAGTTCATGCCCTCAGCGGCATCCGCCCGGATACCCACCAATTCAAACAGCAGGCCGGTGCTGGCATTCGCCGCCAGCACTTCCCACTCGCTGCCCAGCAGGATGGCAGGGGCTGGGTTGTTGGCGTGCAGCACATGGCTGACGGCTTCGCGGATCGCTGCCATGGCGGGCGAGGCGAGTGGGGTGGCGGCGTAACGCGGCGCATAACCGGCGGCGAGGAAAACGCGGTTGCACTGCTCCAGCGGTGCCTCCAGCGTGGTCAACAGGTTGTGTAACGTGCCGGGACTTGGCTTGGCCCGGCCGGTCTCGATGCAACTGAGGTGGCGCTGGGAAATGCCGGTGATCAGGGCCAGGTCGAGTTGGCTCAGCTTGGCGTGCTTGCGCAGTTGGCGCAGCTGTTCGCCGGCAGTAACAAGGTTGTCCATGGCGGAATCATGACCTCCGAGGTCATTGCGAGGGGCCGAATCTTATCACTAACGTGGGGCCTCTATCACGCCAAGGAAGAACCCATGAACAGTCGCTTTATCGCCCTGGCCGGTTTGCTGGGATTCTCGCTGTACACCCTGGCGACGATGCTGACGGCCGAACAGTCGCTGTTGGCCTTTGGTCGCGAATTGATGTCGCGGCCGGACACCGCGCAGGTGGTGATCGACCTGTACCTGATGGCGCTGCTGGCGTGTATGTGGATGTACCGGGATGCGCAGCGGCGCGGGCGCTCGGTGGTGTCGTTGCTGCCGTATTTTGTGCTGACGGCGGTTTTTGTGTCGGTGGGGCCGTTGCTTTATCTGGTGGTGAATAGGTCGCGACCGTCTTGACTTACCTGCCATTCAAACAAGGGCGAACACCGTACCTGTGGCGAGGGAGCTTGCTCCCGTTGGACTGCGTAGCAGTCCCGTTCTTTTAAACAAAGAGCGGGGCCGCTTCGCAGCCCAGCGGGAGCAAGCTCCCTCGCCACATTAGGTCGAGTCGCAGGAGAAATTGAGTGAGGTTTCAAGGGTTGAGAAAGGCCTGGTAGTTCTCCTTGGTGATCTGCTGATAAGGAATCGTCAGCTCAGCCGTGTACGGCTCCTTCTTCACCATCTTCACCGCCAGGTCAATCGAGCCCACCGCCTGGCCTTTATTGTCCTGGTACACCGTCACCAGTAACTGGCCCTTCTTGACCGCGTCCAACCCCGCTGGGCCGCCATCGCTGCCGGCCACCAGGATGTCCTTGCCCGGCTGCATGCCTGCCTGGCTGATCGCCATGGCCGCGCCGATCGCCATTTCATCGGCATTCGCCGCCACCGCGTCGATTTTGCGCCCGGACACGATCCAGTTGTTCATCAAGTCGATCGCCTTGTTGCGTTGCCACTCGGCGGTCTGCTCTTCGACGATCTTGATGTCGGGATACTCCTTGAGCACGCTCTTCACCCCCAGCGTGCGGTTGTGCGTGGCGTTGTTGGACAGCAGCCCGAGCATGATCGCCAGGTTTCCCTTGCCGCCCATTTTTTCGGCCAGGTAGCGCATCTGGATTTCACCGGCCTTGACCTCATCCGAGCCCACGTAGCCCACACCCGGTGGCAACTGCTGGGCATCCGGGCGGCGGTTGACGTAGACCAGCGGGGTCTTGGCCTGCTGGGCATTGGCGGTCATTTTTTGCGTGGCCGCCGTGTCCACCGGGTTGACGATAATCGCGTCCATGCCTTGGGCCGTGAAGTTCTGCACCTGGTTGAGCTGGCGCACCACGTCGCCCTGGGCGTCTTCGAATTGCAGGGTTACGCCGGGCAGTGCCTTGGCGTGGGCGGCCATGTAGTCACGCATTTGCGCGAGGAAGACATCGTCGACCTGGGCGATGCTCACGCCGATACGGATATCGGCCAGCGCCCAGGGGCTGATTGCCAGGGTAAAGAGTGCCGCAAGGACTTGCTTCTTCATGGTGGTGCTCCGTTCTTCTTGTTGTTGTTAAAACAGAGGGTTCACGCTTGGCGTTTGGCTCGCATCTGCGCCACGGCAGCGGCAAAGTCCGAAAGCGGCCAGCGTTCGTCGAGGGCTTGCTGCATCAACTGCTGCCCGGTTTGCGGGGCCAGGCCCTTCAAAGGTGGGTCGGTGTCCAGGTTGGTGGGGAAGGAATAGCCGTCGGCGGTGCAGGCAATCACGGCGTGTACGGCCTGGGCATCCAGTGCGGTGTTATCGAGCAAGGCCGGGTACACCGCGAGCATCATGCGATCGCGGTCGAGGGCTTCCATGGGTTTGCCGAATGCCGAGGAGATCTGCAGCAGGTTGGCCATGCGCTGGCGGTCCGGCGTGCGGTTGGTGCCGGCGGCATGGAACAGCGCCGGGTTGAAGAACAACAGGTCGCCCTTGTTCAGCGGCAACTGCACGGCATGCTGCTGGAAGTAGTCGATGAACTCCGGGCGCCGCCACGCCAGATAACCCAGGGCGTATTGCTGGGAAAACGGCAGCAGTTGGGTCGGGCCGGTTTCCAGCGGCATGTCCGAGTGCGCCACCGCGCCCTGTAGCGTCAAGTATTGGGACAACAGGTGCAGGGGCAGGGGAAAGCGCTCCACCACGTCATTGGTCTGGAACCCCAAATGGTAATCACGGTGGGGCTGCTGCGCCTGGCCGCCGGGGTGCACCACGTTGACCTGGGCGGTCACCTGATAGCTCGGGCCCAGCCATGCCTCGGCGATCAAGCCCAGCAACGGGTTGGCGTAGTACTCGACAAAAGAGGCGGGCGACTCCAGCGCGGCTTTCTGCAACGAATTCCAGATGCGCCCATTGCTGCCGGCTTTGGCGAAGTGGTCGGCGGCCACCCCTTGCGCGGCCTCGTTGGCGAAAATCGCTTCAAACACCTGGCTGTGGCGGTCCACCACTTCCAGGTCTTCATAAGCCCGGCGCACCACCATCACCCCTGGCCCGTCACGGAACAGGCGGTGCAGTTCATCCATCACTGTCAAACGCTCAGCGTTGCGCAGAGTCTGGGCCTGATAGATCGGCACGTTGTTCAGCACTTGCGCGCACAGCGGGTAATCCTCGGGATTGACCTGTTGCGCGCAAAGTTCGCTGAAATCCGCCAGGCGCACGGCCTGTTCAGTCACGAACACCGACATCACACACCTCCCAGCGCCTGGTTGGGCTGCGGGCTGCCGCCGTCGGTGCAACCGACCACGCCTTGTTCCAGGTCGATCACCGAACCGGTCATCATCCCCGACTCACGGGACAGCAGGAACGCCACGCTACGCGCCACCTCTTCGGGCTTGAGCAGGCGGCCAAACGGTTGTGCGCGTTCAGCTTTCTCCAGCCAGCCATCCTGGGCGCCGTGGTACTGGCGCTGGATATCATCTTCATGGGGCGTGTCCATCCAGCCGATATTCAGGCCATTCACGCGGATGCGGTTGCGCAGCGCGCTGAACGCCACGTTCTTGGTGAGGATCGCCAACGCGCCCTTGGACGCCGCATAGGCGCTGAGAAAGGATTGCCCGCCATGCCCGGTGACGCTCTGGATATTCACCACGGCGCCTTCCACACCGTTGCTGATCATCAGCTTCAGCGCTTCCTGCATCAGGAAGAACGGTGCCCGCACATTCACCGCCATCAGCCGATCAAACAGCTCCGGCGAGGTATCCAGAATGGTGCCGCGGTCCGACATCCCGGCGCAGTTCACCAGCCCATGCAAGGTGCCGAAGTGGGTGCGCGCCGCTTCGATGATCGCCCGGCAATCCTCGACCTTCTCAAGGTCCGCCTCGACAAAAAACGCCTGGCAATCCAGCTGTGCCAGCAGCCGTACCTGTTCTTCGCCTTGGGCGCGACGGCGTCCGCAGATGATCAAGCCGGCGGCGCCGCGCTCGGCCAGGGTGCGCGCCACTGCGGCGCCGAGGCCCTGGGTGCTGCCGGTGACGACAAAATATTGGCCGCTAAACGACGTGGCGAGATCGGTGTTAGGCATGCAGTTCTCCAGGATTTTTTGTTGTTGTTCATCGCCTGGCTCGACGCCGGGCAAAACTGAGACTAGCATTGCGAAACCTCAGTAACGCCCAAAAAACACCTCAAAAACACCTCAGGCGAAACTCATGCTCGAACGCGCCAAACACTTCTCCATCAAGCAGCTCGCCACCCAGGCGGGGGTGAGCAAAGCCACGGTCGACCGTGTGCTGCATTTGCGCGGCAGCGTGCATGCCCAGACCCGGCGGCGTATTGAACAGGCGCTGGATGAGTTGGAGTCCCAGGAGAAAAACGGCCTGGCGGTGGGGCGGACTTTTCACGTTGACGTGATCATGCACACGCCCAAGCGTTTCAGCGCGGCGGTGCAGGCGGCGATTACCGCGCAACTGGGCAGCCTGGCGCCGTTCCGGATCGCCCCGCGTTTTCACCTGTTCGAAGAGATCGAGCCCCAGGCCATGCACGACCAGTTGCTGCGCTGCCTGGACACCGGCAGCCAGGGCGTGGTGCTCAAGGCGGCAGATGAGCCGGCGGTGAACCTGGCGGTCAAGCAACTGATCGCGGCGGGCATTCCGGTGGTTACCCTGGTCACGGACCTGCCGCAAAGCGAGCGCATCGGTTACGTCGGCATGGACAACCGCACCGCCGGCCAGACCGCCGCCTACCTGATGTCGCGCTGGCTGCCGGCGCTGCCCCAGGACGTGGCGGTGGTGATCGGCAGCGAGCTGTTCCGTGGCGAGGAAGAACGCGAGATGGGCTTTCGTGCCTGGCTACGTGGGCGCGCCGCGCACTTGCGGGTGCTGGATGTCAGCGGCGGCTATGGGGTTTACGACCGCACCTTCGAGCGGGTGACCCAGGCGCTGCAACAGCATCCCGAATTGAAGGCGGTGTACAGCGTCGGCGGCGGCAATCGCGCGATTGTCGATGCCTTTGCCGCCCAGGATCGGCCGCTGGAGGTCTTTATCGGCCACGACCTCGACGAAGAAAACCGCCAACTGCTGCGCGAAGAAAAAGTCGCAGCGATCATCGATCACAACCTGCAGATCGATGCACGGCACCTGTTCCTGCACATCTTGCAGTACCACCGGCTATGGAAGGCCGGGCCGATTGCGCCCTCCCAGGTGCAGATCGTCACACCGTTCAACCTGCCGGATTAAGTACTCCCTCAAAAACAACATCAGGAGTTCGACCATGCTGAGAATCGCCGTTCTGGGTGCGGGGCGCATCGCCAAGATCCACGCCGCCAACGTCGCCGCCCACCCCCATGCCACGCTGGTACTGGTGGCCGACCCCTGGCGCGAAGGCGTCGATGCGCTGAGCACGCAATTGGGTTGCGAGGCTGCCTACGATTGCGCCGCCGTGCTGACCCGCAACGACATCGACGCGGTGGTGATCGGCACGCCTACCGACACGCATATCGACTTGCTCCTGGCGGCGGTGGCCGCAGGCAAGGCCGTGCTGTGCGAAAAACCCATCGACCTGGATATCGCCAAGGCCCGCAACGCCGCCCAAGCCGTGGAGCGCCAAGGCGGCAAGGTGATGCTCGGCTTCAACCGCCGCTTCGACCCCGACATGCTGCGCCTGCGCCAAGCCCTCGATGCCGGGCAGATCGGCGCGGTGCGCCAGGTCATCATCACCAGCCGCGACCCCGGCCTGGCGCCGCGTGACTACCTGGCCCATTCCGGCGGCATCCTGCGCGACATGACCATCCACGACTTCGACACCGCCCGCCACCTGCTCGGCGAAGAACCGGTGGAGGTCAGCGCCATCGCCAGCCGCCTGGTGGACCCGAGCCTGGCCGAGATCGACGACTACGACAGCGTAATGGTGCTGCTGCGCACCGCCTCCGGCAAGCAATGCCACATCAACTGCTGCCGCCAGGCGGTGTACGGCTACGACCAGCGCGTGGAAGTGTCCGGCGCCAACGGCGTGCTGCTCACCGACAACCACCGCCCGAGCACCTTGCGCCATTGGAGCGCCGAACACACCGAGGCGCTGGAGCCGTTGCAGCACTTTTTCCTGGAACGCTATGCGGATGCGTATCGCAATGAGCTGACGCAGTTCATCGATGCACTGAACAGCGGCAATGCACTGCCCACCAGTGTGCGCGATGGGCTGTATGCGTTGCATTTGGCGGACTGTGCGTTGGAGTCGGTGAAGACCGGGCGCAGCGTGGCGGTCAGTTACGATATATTAGCTACGTCCTAATAAAGTGCCATCTGGTTTTCGATTGTGGTGGCGCCCTTGTTATGGGCACCACTTTTCGAATAATGATGCTTAATCATAACGTTTTAATGAAATTAAATAATGCGGGTTTAGGTTTTTTTAGGTCGGTGTGCAAACTGAAAAGTAAGTCATGAAATGTACTCTTCCCAGTTAATATCCCTAAGTATTAAGTTTCCCGTCACTGTTGATAATGATACTAGTAGTCGGGCTAGTCCAATTGCCGGGCTGTCGAATCGAAGATAAGGCTCGTGGGATGTGTGATCAAGTAATAAGCCTTCATTCTTTATTAGGATGCCTTTCGTTAGGTCTAGATATATGTCCGGCTGCCCCAGAGCTGATAAGCTTGAAAGCTTTTTTTGGATGCTATTTAATGGGGATCCGCCATATGTCAATACTGTGCTTAGGATTCTAGCGTGGGGCCACTTTTGGGATCCGATACGGGCCCCTCCCAATGACGTCGGACTTAGCTTTCTGACGCTCTCAATGTTGCGTGCAATATCATTAAGCGTAGATGGTCTGATGTCCGTTTTTATTTCAAAAACAGCTATCGCGCCTTCTTGAAAAATTAAGTCGTGGTCGCTGGTGAATGGTAGTCGCGGCATAGATTTCAGCATAAGTACAATGTCTTGTTGTTTTGATCGTGATCCTTTTGAGTCTATAATTATGCCACTGACTATATTGGTCATTTCGGGTAGATGCGCGACTAGAAAGTCTTGTATAAGCCGTTCTCTAGCGGAACCTGATGTCGCCGAGTGGCCCAATACACGTGTCATGTCGTATTGGGCGTTCAGAGATTTTACAGCTCCACTACAGTATTCGATAAGCGGTTTCATATGCTGTTTTTCCTTGGGGCCAATACAGAATAAGCAGGTGGCGCTTAAAAATGTATTTTTGTTTGTTGTTGGTGATATCCTGGCGCAGAGTTATATGCACACCGACATCGCCATCACTCTAACTGCAGGGCCCGACAAGTTGAGTTGGCATACTTGCTGTGCGACTGTTTTGGCAGTTAACATTCCGGCTCGATACTCTTGAATTCCATTGGTGATGCCGACTATTTTCTCAATGATGCCGAGTATTGTGGAAAGTACAGTTCTCTGTACGAGGCTAATAGAGTCTCCTTGTTCGATATGTCTTGAGACTCTGCCGATTACTCGGAATCTTCCGTCAGTCAATTTGGCTTTAACGGAGAGCGCTTCCGCATCTCCTACATCCACATCCAAAACACCTATTTGTCGTTTGGAAGTTGGGCAATACATCAGCATTTCAAGTTGTCCGGACTTAAGGTAGTCGTTCTCAAGCTCGGAAAGTACTTGTGAAATAAGTTCTTCATATTTTTTTATGTCGTCTTTTATACTTTCTTGTGAAAATATTCTATGATTGATTCGCTCTCCAAAGTTTTGCAGTACTTGACATATGAGGGGTGCTGAAATTTTCAGGGCCTCTAGGATGGAGTAAAAATCTACAGGCTTTAAAATGACGTCAAGTTCTACAAAGCTTGAGCTGTTTGAGGGGGTTTTAATGTTGAATTTTTTATCTATCAGTTTTCTAGTATGTAGTTCGTCAATTAAAGTCATGTGAAGACCACCCATTGTGTACCTTCGAGCAGTCTTGGTGATCGATGTCGCTCCTTTGGAAAACTCTCCCGCTCCAGATATTGGTGAGATCAGATCACTTAGGAATTTGAATCCTAAACTAATGTTAGCTTTTCCTTGGGATGTCGTGCCTTTTTCTGATTCTGATTCCATTGCCACACCCTTGAATAAGTATGCGGCGCAATTTAAAACCATTTTTTCGTTAAGATATATAGGTTCGATGTAAGAGTCCATTTGCATTTCCCTTTGCAAGCCTATCGAGTGGCGTTTGGATTTAATTAGGTGTTATGAAAACTTAAAATTTCCCAAATTATAAAAACACTGCTGTATTTTGGTTTAAATTTTTCCAGTTAATAGCTGTCTGACGAATCATACCTCGCGTAATAGCATATTAATAGCCAGTATTTTCGTAATACAAACATTTCGTTAATTTGCACGCCGCCAAACAGATCAAACAGTGGCTTGCGCGTTCTTTTGGCAGCTTGAAAAGCTGCTAGGACGGGGGGGGCAAAAGGGCAGCGACTCAGTATTATCTACTTGGCTGCCGACATGATGTGCGTGCAGTGCAGTTCGCTCATCTCGACCAGCTTACGAGACCGTATGTATTCACCGCACCTGGCGGATTGTGTATTGGAGTCGGTGAAGACCGGGCGCAGCGTGGCGGTCAGTTACGACCTTTAGCCGTAGGAACTGGCGCCGGTCCGGTCGACCAGGCGAATGCTGTCGCGCCCGCCACGCTTGGTTTCATACAGCGTGGTATCGCCTTGCTCGATCAACGCCGTGAGGCTGGGTGGCGGCTGGTCGAACAGGGTGGCGCCGATGCTCAGGGTCACCGGCGCCGGGGTGGTGAAGGTCTGCGAGGCCAGTTGATGGAACTGGTCGCGCAGGCTGCTGCCCAGTTCGACGATCTGTTCGGTGGACGCCGGGTTCAGCAGGATCACGAATTCATCCCCGCCCAGGCGTGCGGCCAGCGCGCCTTGGGGCACCACACTACGAATCATCTCGCTCAAGGCGATCAGCAAACGGTCGCCGGCGGTGTGGCCGTAGAGGTCGTTGACCGACTTGAAGTTGTCGATGTCGATCAGCAGTAAAGCGCCGGGTTGCGCCGGCGAGACCTGGGCCAGCAGGCGCGGTGCGCGCAGGTCGAGGGCGCGGCGGTTGTACAGGGCGGTCAGTGGGTCGCGGGCAGCGAGGCGGGCGATCTGTTGTTCGCGGCGGTAGCGTTCGGAGCCGGTCATCGACAGTGCGATCAGCATGATCGCCATGGCGCCTTCCACCAGGGAAATCTGGATGATCTCGCCCTTGAACGCGGCAAGGTCGATCAAGGTGCCGGGAATCAGCACCGACAGCGCCTTGGCCACATAGAACGCGCCATGGATCAGCAGCACATAACGCAACTGCACCGCGCCGATGCTCAGGGATTTGCCGTGGGGCCGCAGCAAAAAGCTGGCGCGCAGGGTCGGCAACGCCACCAGCAGCGACTGCACCGCCAGCATGGCTTTGGACCAGGAAGGGTCGGCCGGCAGCATCAGCATGCCCAGCCAGACCACCAGCATCAGCAGCCACAGCAGCGACAGCCGCGTTTGGGTGAACCGCGCCACGCCCAGCAAAAACAGGAAGTGCGCGGTGACCAGCAAGCCGTTGGCGAACCAGATGCCAATCGTCAGGTAACCATTAAGGCGCAGCAGGGCCAGGGTGGAACCGACGGTGATGGTGGCGAAACCGGCGCTCCAGCACAGCAGCGAAGGTTCGCGCACGCTGCGCCATTCAACGGCCAGGTACAGGGCGGCAGCGGCTGCCAGGGCAACGGTGAGTGCCAAAATCGTAGGAGGGTCGAGCGTCATTTCTTGCCGGGTCTGCCTGGTGTGCGTTTAGAACCGGGATTGTAAGCGCACACGCAGGTTTTTCAGAGCATTCATCGTGATGGCACACGGCCAGGCGATGATCGGCAGGTCAGGCGCCCTTGGTCGAGGGCAGCAAGATCGTCAGGATGCCCACCAATGGCAGGAACGAACACAGCTTATAGACGTACTCGATACCGTGGGTATCGGCGAGCAAACCGAGCAACGCTGCGCCAATCCCGCTGAACCCGAACATCAGGCCGAAGAAGATCCCGGCGATCATGCCCACGTTACCCGGCACCAGTTCCTGGGCGTACACCACGATGGCCGAGAAGGCCGACGCGATGATGAACCCGATCACCACGCTCAACACTGCCGTCCAGAACAGGTCGACGTAGGGCAGGGCCAGGGTGAACGGCGCGGCGCCGAGGATGGAGAACCAGATGACTTTCTTGCGCCCGATCTTGTCGCCGATCGGGCCACCCGCGAAGGTGCCGACGGCCACGGCGCCGAGGAACAGGAACAGGTACATCTGCGAGCTTGCGACCGACAGCTGGAATTTTTCGATCAGGTAGAAGGTGAAGTAGCTGGTCAGGCTGGTCATGTACCAGTATTTGGAGAACACCAGCACGGCCAGCACCACCAAGGCAAAGGTCACGCGGCCTTTGGACAAACCATGGGTGGCTTTGCCGCCTTGCTTGAGCTTGAACAGGTTGAGGTGGTGGCGATACCAGCGGCTCAGACCGTAGAGCACCAGAATGGCAAACACGGCAAACAGCCCAAACCAGGCGATGTGACTCTGACCGTAGGGAATGATGATCGCGGCCGCCAGCAACGGGCCGAAAGCACTGCCAGTGTTGCCGCCGACCTGGAACGTCGATTGCGCCAGGCCGTAGCGACCGCCGGACGCCAGGCGCGCAACGCGGGAGGTTTCCGGGTGGAAGGTCGATGAGCCGACGCCCACCAGGCCTGCCGCCAGCAGAATCGCCGGGAAGGTGCCGACAAACGCCAGCATCAGAATGCCGATCAAGGTGCAGACCATGCCGGCCGGCAACAGCCACGGCTTGGGATGACGGTCGGTGTGATAGCCGATCCACGGTTGCAGCAGGGATGCGGTCAGCTGGAAGGTCAGGGTGATCAGGCCTACCTGGGTAAATGACAGGCCGTAGTTGGCCTTGAGCATCGGGTAGATCGACGGCAGCACGGCCTGGATCAGGTCATTGATCAAATGCGCCAGGGCGCAGGCGCCGAGGACGCGCATGACCAACGGGCTGGCTTGGGGTGTGGTGGTTGCAGCGGCGGGTGACGCGGTGAGGGTCGACATGCAGGCATTCCATACAAGGCAGCTAATCAGAGGCGGCAACTTCTTAAGGTCGCCATCCATTACAAAATGATTCGGCGTTCATGCTAGATTCGTCGGGAATGCCTGTCTCGCGTAATTCGGGCGACAACCATCGCAAAAAGGGCGAAATGATCAAACCACTCAACGAATTTCTCCAGGAAATCAACGAAGGTGCCTGGGCGGTCATCAGTTCCGCCACGGATTACCCGGAAAACTGGGTGATCCCCGACCACAGCCACGAAAAGCACCAACTGCTCTACGCCATCGAAGGCGTGATGGTGGTGTACTCGGCGCTCAACCAATGGACGGTGCCGCCCAATCGCGGGATCTGGATGCCTGCCGGGCAGGTGCATTCCCTGCGGTGCGTGGGTACGTTGAAGATGCGCAGCGTGTTTGTACGCCCGGATCGCTTCCCGAACATGCCGGGCGAACCGAAAACGGTGAGTATCTCGCCGCTGCTGAGTGAACTGATCAAGGCGTCGGTGAGCCTGAAACCGCCGTATGCCGAGGATTCACGGGATGCGCGGATCATGCACCTGATCCTCGACGAACTGGCCATCCTGCCGGCCCTGCCATTGTCCTTGCCGCAACCTTCCGACCCGCGCTTGCAGCGCATCTGCCTCGCGTTGCAGGAAGAACCCGGCGACGCCTCCACAGTGGCGCACTGGAGCGAGCGCCTGAAACTGGACCAGAAAACCATCCAGCGTCTTTTCCGCAAGGAAACCGGCATGACCTTCGGCCAGTGGCGCCAGCAGGCGCGGCTGCTGCTGGCCTTGGAGAGGATTGCGGTGGGGGAGAAGGTGATCGACATCGCCCTTGAGCTGGGTTACGAAAGCCCGAGCGCCTTTACCAGCATGTTCAAGAAACAGTTCGGCAAGACGCCGAGTCATTTTTTCAGATAGCGCCCTGCGTGGCAGGGGCGTGCAGGCCCAGCAGGTCGTTGAAGCCATCGACGTCCAGCGGTCGGCTGAGGAAATAGCCCTGGCCCTCTTCACACGCCACGCTCTTGAGCAATGCAAGGTGCTCGGCGGTTTCGATGCCTTCGGCGGTCACCGTCAGGGCCAATGCACGGCCCAGGCCGACAATCGCCTGGATGATCGCCTTGTCGTCATCGCTTTCTTCCAGGCGGGTCAGGAAGCTGCGGTCGATCTTCAAGCCATCGAAGGGGAACGCCCGCAGGTAGCTCAGCGAGGAATAGCCGGTGCCGAAGTCATCCATGGCGATGCGCAGGCCCAAGTGCTTGAGCGTGTGCATGACCTCAAGTGCCCCGCTTGCATCATCGAGCATGACGCTTTCGGTGATTTCCAGTTCCACCCGGGCCGGGTCGATACCGGAGCTCGCCAACGCCTGGCGTGTGCGCTCCACCAGGTTGCCGCGTTTGAACTCGGAAGGTGACAGGTTCACCGATACAAACAGGTGCTCCGGCCATTGGGCGGCACGCGTGCAGGCGGTTTCGAGTACCCAGTCGCTCAAGGCCAGAATCAGCCCGGACTCCTCGGCAATCGGGATAAAGGTGTCTGGCGCGATCAACCCACGCACCGGATGCTGCCAGCGCACCAGGGCTTCGGCGCCGACCATCTGCCCGTCGGCGATGCGATAGCGCGGCTGGAAATGCAAGCGCAGCTCGCCGTGCTTGATCCCATAGCGCAGGTCGCTCTCCAGGCGTCGACGTTCGATGATCCGTGCGTTCATGTCGCCGGAGTAGAAGCGCCAGGTATTGCGGCCCGCAGCCTTGGCCTCGTACAGGGCAATGTCAGCGTAGCGCAGCAGCTCCGCGGCCTCGTGGGCATCGTTGGGGGCGATGGCGATACCGATGCTGGCGCTGACAAACACCTCTTGTTCGTCGATTCTGATGGTGCGCTCGATGGATTCGATCAGTCGCTTGCACAGGGCTTCGACTTCATCCTGCGTACCGGCATCGGTCAGGATCAACACAAATTCATCACCGCCGATACGCGCGACCAGGTCGCCATGGCGTACGCAGTCGGCCAATCGGGACGACACTTCGTTGAGCACCCGATCACCGGCAGCGTGCCCGAGCAGGTCATTGACCGGCTTGAATCGGTCGAGGTCCAGGCTGAGCATCACCAGCGGCTGCTCCGAGGTAGGCATGGCCTTGAACTTGCCTTCCAGAAACGCTTGCAGGCGTGTGCGGTTGGGCAGCCCGGTCAGGGCGTCGTGTTGGGATAAAAACTCGATGCGTCGACGGGCCTCGACCTCTTCCGTCACATCGGTGGCGGTGCCGCGAAACCCGCCACACGGCATTTGCCGCGCGGACAGCCGGGTGCTGCGTTCCAGCCCCAGTGCATCGACGTAACGACACTGCACGCTGATGTCCGGGCGACGTCCGGGTGTGCTCAGCCACTGGGACAGCGGGCCGATTTCGGTCTCCAGCAAGTTGTTTATCGCGGCGCCGATCCAGGCATTGCGCACCAGCCCGGTGACGCCTTCAAAGCGTTCCGACAGGTAGGTGAAGCGCCAGCCAGAGTCGATTTCCCAGACCCAATCGGAACTGGCCTCGACCACATCGCGAAAGCGCGCTTCGCTGGTGGCCAGGGCGGTCTGGCTGTTCTGCAGCGACGTATGGCTGGCATCCAGGGCCAACGCCGCGGCGGTAGCGCGGCGCGATATGACCCAGGTCATCAAGCACACCAGCAATGCCGCCAGGCCCAGCAGGGGCAGGCCGACCCCCATCAAACGCAAGCCTGGGCGGGCCGGCTCCCAGTGCAGGCTGCCCGCTGCGCCGTTGTCGCCGAGGGGGAAGAGCAAGGTCTTGCCGATTTCATCGGGGGTGGCGATGTGCAGTTTGTCCACGCCGAACTCATCGCCGATCACCGCCAGTTTGGCGCTGTCGAGGATGTCGACGAAGATCAGCACCGACGCCGGTCGGCCGTCGGGCAACACCGTGGGGTCGGTACCGGGGGTGATGGCGGCGGCGGCCACCAGTGCAGGGCTGCCACGTACGTTGATAAAGGCCGTGGTGGGCGTTTCATCCTCGGCGCCCGCGCGAGCCTGCTCGAGAATTTCGGTGATGGGCCCGCCGAGCCACTGGGTGAGTTCGACGCTCTGCAACTGGCCGTCCACCACGGCATAGACCGTGCGGTTGGCGTCGTCGACCACGAACAGGCCTTGAAAGCCAAAGTCATCGAACAAGGTGGCGCCGATATTGCCACGGGCAAAGGCCCAATCGGTGTCGACCGTCATATGCAAATGTTTGTAGGCGTCGCTCCAGAAGGCGTAGTCCTTGACCGTCACGCGCAAGGATTTTTCCAGCGACTGCACGGCTTTACGGGTATAGAACGCACTTTCAACCTGCTCGGAGCGGTCCAGTTCATGAGCCAGGTAGACCAGGGAATAGGCCGCGGCGGCAAACACCACGGCCAGCAAGGCCATGAAGCGCAGAAGCGAGGTGCGCGCCAGGGAGAGGCTGGTGCGATCGGAGAGCGAGCGGACGATGGGAGCGAGAGTATTCGGCATTGGTTCCCGCAGGGCGTCACTGCAAGTCAGGGGTATCTCGTGTTATCGGCCGCGCGGGTCAGAAAATGAGTGCTTATGTATCGCCGGTCGTCGTCAAGTTTGCATAGAAAATACAGCCGATCAGCCGTGCAAACAGGCTGAGGGTTTCCGGCAGGTTGGGGTCGTCGAACAGCATGGCGCGCGAGTCCAGCGCGCACAGCGCACCGTACAAACGGCCGTCGGGCAGGAAGATCGGCGCTCCGGCGTAGCTTTCAATCTCGAACTGCTTGACCACCGGGCGCGTGGCAAAACGGCCGTTCTTGCTGATCTCGGGGATGAACAGGGCCTGGGGGTTGATGCAGAACTTGCTGCACAGCGTGGTTTCCAGGTCGAGTACATCGTGGACGTTGATGCCCATTTGCAGCGGGTCGTAGACCGAGCACACCACCCAATCCAGGTCGGTGAACTTGGCGATCCCGGCGAAGCGCATGCCGGTCAGGCGGGTGACCAGTTGCAGGATGCTGGTGGTGGCTTCGATTTCGGCGATGGCGGCGCGTTCATCTGCGCTGAGTAACGAGGCTGCGGTAACGCTTGGAACCATACGTGAACACTCCTATGGCGTGGCGGCCTCGGCCGCCACGCAGGGTCAGGGTTTAGTTGATACGGGGATGCTGCTCGACCAGGTTCTTGCGCTTGGCTTCCAGCTCGGCAATCTCGGCATCGATGTCTTCGATCTTCTGCTCGATATTGTCGTGATGTTCCTGCAACAACTCCTTGGCTTCTTCCATGTCCGACGCGGCCGGCGCTGCGCCGCGCAGGGGCTTGTTGGCGGTTTCCTTCATGGTCAGGCCGGTGATCAGGCCGACCACGGCAAACACCATCAGGTAGTAGGCGGGCATAAACAGGTCGTTGGTGCTTTCTACCAGCCAGGCCACGGCGGTCGGGGTCACGCCAGCGATCAGCACCGACACGTTGAACGCACTGGCCAACGCGCTGTAGCGCAGGTGCGTCGGGAACATGGCGGGCAACGTCGAAGCCATCACGCCGATGAAGAAGTTGAGGATCACGGCAAGGATCAGCAAGCCCGCGAAGATCAGGCCGATCTTGCCGCTGGTGATCAGCATGAACGCCGGGATGGACAGGAACAGCAGGCCGATACTACCGGCGATGATGAAGGGCTTACGGCCGATCTTATCGCTGATAAAACCAATGAACGGCTGCACGAACAGCATGCCGACCATGATCGCGATGATGATCAGCACGCCGCTGTTTTCTTTGTAGTGCAGGTTGTGCGACAGGTAGCTCGGCATGTAGGTGAGCAGCATGTAGTAGGTCACGTTGGTCGCCGCGACGATGCCGATGCAGGTCAGCAGGCTGCGCCAGTGCTTGGTCGCCACTTCCTTGAACGAAACTTTCGGGCCGTGGGTCAGGCCTTCGCGGTCGCCTTGCTCCATTTTGTCCATGTGCTGCTGGAAGGCTGGGGTTTCCTCCAACGCATGACGCAGGTACAGGCCGATAATGCCCAAGGGCAGAGCGAGGAAGAACGGCAGGCGCCAGCCCCATGACTCAAAGTCGGCCTCGCCCAAAATGCTTGAGATCAGCACCACCACGCCCGCGCCCAGCACGAAGCCGGCGATGGAACCGAAGTCCAGCCAACTGCCGAGGAAGCCGCGTTTGCGGTCCGGGGCGTATTCGGCGACGAAGATCGAAGCGCCGGTGTATTCACCGCCCACCGAGAAACCCTGGGCCATTTTGCACAGCAACAACAAAATCGGCGCCCAGATGCCAATCGAGGCGTAGGAGGGGATCAGGCCGATGGCAAAGGTGCTCAAGGACATGATCACGATGGTGGCGGCGAGGACCTTTTGCCGCCCGTATTTATCGCCCAGTGCGCCGAAGAACAGGCCACCCAGGGGACGGATCAGGAACGGCACCGAGAACGTACCGAGTGCAGCGATCATTTGTACGCTGGGCGAGGCGTCGGGGAAGAACACCTTGCCCAGCACATAGGCGACAAAACCGTAGACGCCAAAGTCGAACCACTCCATGGCATTACCCAGGGCGGCGGCGGTGATTGCCTTGCGCACCTTGGTGTCGTCGACGATGGTGATGTCTTTCAATCCGATGGGCTTGACGCTTTTCTTACGTAATTTCATGCGGGACACTCTAAAGCAGAACAGGGGAGGTGCCATCGTTGCGATGGCACCGCTCTGTCAGTTCAGATACAAGCGGACATGAAATAATTCACCACTATTTGTGTTTTTTTGCAGATGGCTTGAACTTTACAGATTCACAGGGGAGTAATTCGCATGTCCGCCGTCGCCTCACGTTTGACCTACCGCCGACCACACGCGAGTGACGTGCAGCGATTGTTCGCGATCTACGGCGATCCGCAGACCAATCTGTTCAACCCCGCCGGCCCCATGGCCAGCCTGGAGGTTGCGCAACGCCTGCTCGATCACTGGCTTGCACAGTGGGCATCCCAAGGCTACGGCTGGTGGGCGATCGCACGCGTCGAAGCGCCGGATCACATCATCGGCTTTGGTGGCATCGCGCCGATGGACTACCTGACCGACAGGCGCATAAATCTTGGATATCGGTTTGCGGTGGAAGCTTGGGGGCAGGGCTACGCCACCGAGTTGGGCCGTGATGCATTAACGCTGGCTTTCGAAACACTCGGCTTGCCCGAAGTGTTCGGATTGGTACGGCCGGATCACGCGGCATCCATCCGCGTGCTGGAAAAAATCGGCATGCAGCCTTTCGGTACGCTCGACGATGTGCCGGGTAAGGCACCCAGCTTGGTACTACGCGTTCGTCGTCCTACAACTGCTTTTGCCTGACATTTCACATACCCGCGCAATACCTCGATAAACGGCAATCTTTCAGATTGACAGCGTTCTGGCGTCCCGATATAAAAGCGACAGTTGTACGACGACATATGACGTTACATATGTCCTACCTAACAAAAATAAAAAGTGATGCCATGAACTTGAACGAGCCCATCAACGCACACCGCGTTGGCCAAGCGGTAGGCAACTATCGCTGGACCATCTGCGCGATGCTGTTTTTCGCGACCACCGTCAACTACCTTGATCGCCAGGTGCTCAGCTTGCTGGCGCCGCAGCTGTCTACGCAATTTGGCTGGAGCAACACCGACTACGCGAACATTGCGGCGGTCTTCCAGTTTGTCTACGCGATCTCCATGCTGTTTGCTGGGCGCTTTGTCGACAAGATCGGCACCAAGGCGGCCTATGTAGTGGCGATTGGCATTTGGTCCACGGGCGCCATCATGCATGCGTTCTCGGTGCCGATGGGCGAGGGCATCGCGGCCATCAGCGGGGCGATTGGCCTGGCGGTGATCCCGGTGTCGATTGCCGGTTTCATGCTGTCCCGTGCGGTACTGGCGATTGGCGAGGCAGGCAACTTCCCGATTGCGATCAAGGCGACCGCCGAATACTTCCCGAAGAAAGAGCGCTCGCTGGCCACCGGTATTTTCAACTCCGGCGCGAACGTGGGTGCGATCCTGGCGCCGATCTGCGTGCCGTTGATTGCCGGTTTGTGGGGGTGGGAAGCGGCGTTTATCGTGATTGGCGGGTTGGGTTTCGTGTGGGTGGCGGTGTGGATCGCGCTCTACAAGAAACCGGATGAGCAAAAACGCCTGTCGCCTGAAGAACTGGCGTATATCCGCAGCGACCAGACCGTGCAGCCCTTCACCCCGGCACCGGCCGGCGCCGTGGAGAAGAAAGTTTCGTGGTTCAAGCTGCTCACTTATCGCCAGACCTGGGCGTTTGCCTTCGGCAAGTTCATGACCGACGGCGTGTGGTGGTTCTTCCTGTTCTGGCTGCCCACTTACTTGTCGGCGCAATACGGCATGAAAGGCGCCGATATCGTCATGCCGCTGGCCGTGCTGTACAGCATGACCATGGTCGGCAGTATCGGCGGCGGCTGGTTCCCCAGCTACTTCATGGCACGCGGCGATGCGCCCTACGATGGCCGCATGAAAGCCATGCTGGTGATCGCGCTGTTCCCGCTGGTGGTGTTGCTGGCGCAGCCGTTGGGCTACATCAGCTTCTGGGTGCCGGTATTGCTGATCGGCGTGGGCGCCTCGGCGCACCAGGCGTGGTCATGCAACATCTTCACCACCGTGTCGGACATGTTCCCGCAGAAAACCGTGGCCTCGGTGGTGGGTATCGGCGGCATGGCCGGCGGCCTGGGTGGCGTGGTCATGACCAAGATCGGCGGTTGGGTGTTCGACTACTACAAATCCGTGGGCGACATCCACACCGGCTACATGATCATGTTCGCCATCTGCGCGCTGGCCTACCTGGTGGCCTGGAGCGTGATGAAGACGCTGGTGCCGCGTCACAAGGAAATCACTGACCTGTAAGGTCCAACGTCCCGCGCCGCAACGGCGCGGGACCGCTTCACAGCGTGAGCGCCCAGGTCTGGCTGACCAGGGATTTGCCGAAGCTGTCTATCGTTTCTTCCTCGATCAACTCGAACCCGGCTTTCTGATAAAGCCTGCGCGCATCGCTGAGGATGTCCACTGTCCACAGCTGCATGCGTTGGTAGCCGACCTGTCGGGCAAAACGTACGCACTCATCCACCAGCCGTTGGCCGATGCCCATGCCGCGCGCACTGGCGTCCACGTAGAGCATGCGCAGCTGGGCGGTGTTGTCGCCGTGGCGGATCACGAACACCGAGCCCACCACGTCGCCGTCCTTTTCTGCGATCCAGCAACGCTCGCAGGTTGGATCAAACGCTCTCAAGTACTTGGCGACCGTCTCCGCCACCAGCGCTTCGAACTCCCAGTTCCAGCCATATTCACGGGCATACAACGCGGTTTGTTGTTGCACCACCACACCCATGTCGCCCGGCTGTGGGTCGCGCAGCAGGTAGCTGGGCGCCGTGCCTTGCAGCAGCGCCTGGATGCGTTTCATGGCGTCGGTGAGTTGCCGCTGTTGGGGTTCCGGCAGGCTGTCGAGCAGGGCGATGACTTCGCTTTGGGTCTGCTGTTCCAGGGGCGCCAGCACTGCACGGCCATGGTCGGTGAGGTGCAGTTGCACCGCGCGGGCGTCGGTGGCGGAGCGGACTTTCTGGATCAGGCCCTTCTTTTCGAAACCACTGGTCAATCGGCTCAGGTAGCCCGCGTCGAGGCTGAGCATCTGGCACAGGTCGGCGCTGGTGAGGTCGCCACGGGTAGACAACTCGTACATCACGCGGATTTCGGTGAGCGAATAGTCGCTTTGCAGCAGGTGTTCCTGCAGCACGCCGATCTGGTGGGTATAGAAGCGATTGAAGCCGCGCACGATGCCGGCGCGTTCGACAAGCAGGGGAGTGGACATGCTGGAATGCTCGAATGGTTGCCTGAAGCAATTATATTGTTGCTTCAGGCAACCATGTCAAACACTTTGCTTAGCGGTTACGCGTCACCCGCCAAAGGGTATTGGCCAGGTCATCGGCAATGATCAGCGCACCTTTGGGGTCCACCGTCACACCGACCGGGCGCCCACGGGTCTTGCCGTCGTCACCCCGAAAGCCGGTGGCAAAGTCGATCGGCTCACCGGATGGCTTGCCATTGCTGAAGGGCACGAAGATCACCTTGTAGCCCACCGGGTTGTCGCGGTTCCAACTGCCGTGCTCACCGACAAACACGCCATCAGCGAACTGCTCGCCCATTTCGGGGATGGAGAAGTCCACGCCGAGCGCTGCCACATGGGAGCCCAGGCTGTAATCCGGCTTGATCGCGGCGGCGACCTTGGCCGGGTTCTGCGGCTGGGCGCGCGGGTCGACATTCTGGCCCCAGTAGCTGTACGGCCAGCCGTAGAACGCACCTTCACGCACCGAGGTCAGGTAGTCCGGCACCAGGTCGGGGCCCAGTTCGTCGCGTTCGTTGACCACGGTCCAGAGTTGGCCGGTGTCCGGTTGGATGGTCAGCGCCGTCGGGTTACGCAGGCCTGTGGCATACGGCTTGTGCGCGCCGGTGGCGGCGTCGATCTGCCAGACCATCGCGCGGTCGATCTCCACTTCCATGCCACGCTCGGTCACGTTGCTGTTGGAGCCGATACCCACGTAAAGCTGGCTGCCGTCGGCACTCACCGCCAGGGACTTGGTCCAGTGGTGGTTGATCTGCGCCGGCAGGTCGGTGACCTTGGTGGGCGGGCCAGCGGCCTTGGTCTGGCCGTCGGCGTAGTCGAAACTCACCAGCGCATCCTGGTTGGCCACGTAGAGCTTGCCGTTGGCAAACGCGAGGCCGTACGGCGCGTTGAGGTTGTCGGCGAACACCGTCTTGAGTTCATAGGTGCCGTCGCCGTCGGCGTCACGCAGCAAGGTCAGGCGGTTGCCGCCCTTGACCTTGGTGTTGCCCTCGGCCTTGATCAGGCTGGCGATCACATCCTTGGGTTTGAGCTTGGCCGCGCTGCCGCCACGGCCTTCGGCGACGAGGATGTCACCGTTGGGCAGCACCAGGGTCTGACGCGGGATCGCGAGGTCAGTGGCAATCGCCGTGACGCTGTAGCCTTGCGGCACCTTGGGTTTCTGATCGCCCCAGGGTGCGGGTTCGGCAATCTTCATACTCGGCAACAGGCTGCTTTGTTGCTCCGGCAGTTTGGGGTCGGGGCCACGGGCCTGGGTCTTGTCGCCTTCACCGCCGCAAGCGGTGAGCAGCAGGGCGGCGCTCAATAGCGTCAATGTGCTGGACGTTTTCATTTAACACCTCTCGCGCGCAGGCCGGTCCAAGTGGCCGCCAGTGTCAGCAGCAAGACAATCGCCGACAAGATCAGGCCGCCGGGCATCGACGCATAGGCGTCCTTGGCGTGTTGGAAGGCATTGACCAGGCCGAGTATCCAGGTGGCCAACAGCAGTAAGACATAACGCGTGGGTTGCCCGGCCTTGCGCTCGGCACGGAGCAGGTTGACCAGCGCAAACAAAAACGCGAAGCCGGCGAACACCAGCGCGCCGGCAATCAGCCAGGCCGAGAAGTTGGCCCATTGAATCTGGTAGGTCTGGGTGTAGGCAATGTCGCTGAGCAAGGCACCGAGAAACAACGGCACGGTGCCGGCGAGCAAGGTCGCATGCAGCGGCCCTGGGCCGTATCGGTAGACGGGAAGGGTAGTCATGGGGTGGCGGCTCCTTGTTGTATAACGCCCCTGGACGGGACAGCGCATAGGAAGTGAACGCGTCGCGTGTGAGAAAGTTCAGCGTGAAACGTTTCGAAATAGTGGGAACCCTCTAGGGCCGCCCCGGCCTAACGCCGTATCATCCCGTCCTTTTCTCTCGCCAGGCGCCTCCATGACTCAACCTCGCATCGGCTTTGCGTGCCAGTACAAACATCCTGAGCGCCTGCTGTCCGCCAGTGCCTTGAAGCTGATTGAAGGCCCGTTCAACCCACGCACCACCACATTGCGCTGGATGGACAGCGTCACCCCGCAAGTGGCCCGCGAAAAATTGGTGGAAGTGGTCACGCACAACCTGGCGGCCCAATTGCGCCTGCTGGCTTATGTGGCCGAGTTACCGCCGACCCTGCGCATGTTGCGTCTGAGCAGCGACCTGCTGCCTTTCTACAGCCACCCGAAAGTTGCCGCCGTGTACCAAGACCCGGCCATCGAGCGCCAGTTGGCGGAAGGGTTCGCCGCCATCGGCGAGTTGGCGCGTGCGTCGGATATCCGCCTGTCCTTCCACCCCGGCCAGTACTGCGTGCTGGGTTCGGAGAACCCCGGCGTGGTGGAAAACAGCCTGGCCGAGTTCGAATACCACGCCGACATGATCCGCATGATGGGCTACGGCCGTCGCTTCCAGGACCTCAAGTGCAACGTGCACATCGCCGGCCGCCTTGGCGTGGAAGGCACCCGCGCGGTGTGGTCGCGCCTGTCGGAGGTGGCGCGCAACTGCATCACCTTCGAGAACGACGAGAAAACCTACGGCCTCGACCATTGCCTGCAAGTCGCTGACCTGGCGCCAGTGGTGTTGGACATCCATCATTGCTGGATCAACGAAAACGACTATATCGACCCCCACTCGGAACGGGTCGCCCGCGTGATTGAAAGCTGGCGCGGCGTGCGCCCGACCATGCATTACTCCCAGCCCCAGGAAGTCTTGCAGGAACTGGGTTTCGACGCCGAGCACAAGTTGGAAATGGACGCGCTGTTGCAGGTGGTGTCCAAGCGTGACCTTTATGCCCACAGCGCCCAGATGTGGAACCGCTGGACCAACGACTACGCACTGCAGTTTCTCGATCGCTTCGACATCATGCTTGAAGCCAAGGACAAGAACGTCGCCGCTCTCGCGTTCTACGAACACTGGAAGCGGCACAGTGCCTGAGTCGCGTCAGCCTTTGCCAGACAGCGGAATGACCAGGGACAGCCACATGTTCCAGCCGTCCGGGCGGTTTTTGGCATCGAATTCGTAGTAGCCCTTGATATTGGCGTACCACAGTTCATCACCCACCTTGAAGAAGTGCCCCGCCTGGGGCCCGATTCCGGCCACGCGGGACTTGAAGTCCCCCAGCACCGCGCCGCTGCCACTGTCGCCGGTGACCTGACGGAAGTAATAACCCACCAGCCCGGCGTGGGTCTGTGCGGTAAAGAAGTGCGAGGCGCTGAGGTCGATGTGCGCGTCGATGCCGTTCTGGTAGTGGGTGTCGCGGTTTTCCCAGTTATAGGTCACGCCCGCCACGGCGGAGAACTCGTTGGTCTTGTCAAAAAAGGTGTAGCCACCGCCCGCGTCCAGGGCGGCATGGCCCAGGCCGATATTTACCAGGCGATCCGGGTCATAGGCGCCCACGGGTAGGTTGCCCATGGAATAAGCCATGAAGTTGTGCACGCCGTGGTTCCACTTCAGCGTTCCGAGCAGATACAGATCGCTGGCACCTTTGAGGGCATCGTTGGTACCGCCGGAAAACGAGCGCCCGCGTGGCCCGGTCACGGTGGCATCGACACTCGCCTCGGAACGCCCCACGGCCGCCACCGCCGAAATCGCCGCCTGGGCACCGCCCAATACCGGCGTGGCGAAGGTGTAGGTCGGGCTGGCAAACAACAGATCGGCCTTGGCATCCAGCCCCACCACCGTGCGCCCGCCGCGCGGGGTGGCTGAGTGCCGACCGTCGCTGGCATTCACATGGTAGTAAACCAGCGGCAGGCTCCAGCCCGGCGTGGTCGGCGCAGCGGCGAGGGCACCGAACTGGCCGGGCAGCCAGAAGCTGATACCGCCGTCGTCGGCCTGCGCCATCGCGATGGGCAGCAGGGTGAGCAGGCTTAAAACGCGGGTCGTTGGGTTCATAGGACTTCCTATCCAATTGGCCATACTGTGCGTGCTGTCAGGGGCCGCTTGAGCATAGTCCAAGGATTGAAGGTCGTTGCGCCGTCAGCCCCTTGCCCGTCATGCTTGCCGGTCTGACTCAAGGAAACAGTGCCCCGTGAATTCATCGCAACCTACTGGTGTCGACGCCCAAGGATGTGTCCTGGCCGTGACCGATTTGCCCCTGCAGCCTGAGTTCCAGCCGTTGCTCAGCGATGTTTGCGCCACCCTTTCACCGGCGCAGTGGGGGCTGGACGGCATTTATGTGTATGGCAGTGTCGCCAGGGCGGAGGCCATTTCCGGTGAATCCGACCTGGATCTCACGCTGGTATTTCGTGAACCGCCTCAACCTGAATTGCTTGAACAGCTGGAACTGACGCGCCTGTCCCTGGAACAGCGGCATCCGGAAGTGACGAAGATCGACTTCGATATCGGTCATTGCGCGCAGGTGCTGTCACCCGAGAACAAAGATCGCTGGGGTTTCTGGCTCAAACACCATTGCCGTGGTGTGTGGGGCAATGATCTTTCGGCGTGTTTCGACGCGTTCCGCCCATCCCGTGAGATTGCCTGGGCGCTGAACGGTGACTTTGAAGCGGTGCTCAAGGGCTATCTCTTGCGCATCGACCAGGCCCGGACTGACGAAGCGCGGCTGCGTTTGCAGCGTGAAGCATCGCGCAAGCTGGTGCGCTCAACGCAGCTGTTTTGCCCGGTGCAGGCTTTGATCTGGCCGCAATCGCTTGAGGACCACGTCAAGCTGTTCCTTCAGCATTACCCGGCGATGGTTGCCCAACTCGCGTTCTTTTTGTTCGAGGCGCGAAACCCCAGCGCGGAGGGCGAGAAATTCTCCGCTCGACTTCAAGCCTTTCTCGACTGGATGGTTTCCCAACAAAAATAGATAGGTATATTGGCGCTAAACTGCTGATTGCATACGCCAAGCCTATGGAAACGCCATGATCAACTTCCGCCTTATCCGCCACCTCTGGCTGTTCCTCGCCGTTGCCGAAGAGCAGAACTTCGGCCGCGCCGCCAAGCGCCTGGGCATGTCGCAGCCGCCGTTGAGCGAGCAGATCCAGGTGCTGGAACACGCGCTCAAGGTCCAGCTGTTCGAACGCTCCCGGCGGGGCGCCAAGTTGACCCCGGTGGGCGCGGCGATCCTGCCAGCGGTGCGCAAGTTCGCCGAGCAACTGGAGCGCCTGGAACTGGCGGTGGAAGAGGCGGTAGCGGGGCAGTCGGGCATGCTGACCATCGGCGCGATTTCAACGGCAATGTTTGATGTGTTGCCAGGCCTGATCGATCAACTCAAGCAGCAGTATCCGCACCTCACCGTTTCGGTGCGCGAGATCGACAGCGTCGAGGCGCTGCCGGCGCTGGAAGCCGGGGATATCGACCTGGCCTTCGCCCGGCTGGACGGCGACCTAGGCCCGGCGATCCAGTCGTTGCCGGTGCGCGAAGATCGCTTGATGGTGGCTTTGCCAAGCGATCATCCGTTGGCCGCACGTTCGCGCATCAGCCTGTCGAGCCTGGCCAGCGAGCCGCTGGTGATGTTTTCGCGCAAGGTCAGCCCGGTGTATTTCGACAACCTGATCGCCACCTGCCGCGCCAGCGGGTTCTCGCCACGGGTGCTGCATGAAGTGCGCTCGGTAGCCTCGCAGATTGCGTTCGTCAGCTGTGGCCAGGGTATTGCGCTGGTGCCGGCGTCGCTGAAGAAGCTCGCGCCGGACAACGTGGTACTACGGCCGCTGACCCAGAAACTCAATGTGGTCACCACGGCGGTGGCCTGGAACAGTGAGCGGCCTAATCCCTTGGTGACCGAGTTGGTCGCGCAGTTCCAGGCTCATACGATTGGCGTATGAAAACCTTACGCGATCGGTCATTTACACCCTCGCGGCTAACCGCTGAAATTGGCACCTTTTCGGCCAAGGAACTCTTGCATGTCGTTCGTTCATTCCTTCATTCCACTGACCGTAGACGGCACCGCTGTGGAGATAGCGGCGATCCACCGCGACGGCGAGCGGGCGCCCATCCTGTTCCTGCACGGGTTCGGCTCGACCAAGGAGGACTACGCCGACATCGTCCTGCACCCGGCGTTCGACGGGCATGCCTTTATCGCCTACGACGCTCCCGGCTGCGGTGAGAGCCAATGCGCCGACCTGGCGAGCATCAATATCCCGTTCCTGCTGGAAACCGCCTTGCAGGTGCTGACGCATTACAAGGTCGAACGCTTCCACCTGGTCGGCCACTCCATGGGCGGCCTGACTGCCTTGATGCTGGCCCATCATTTTCCGGATCGCGTGCTGAGTTTTACCGACATTGAAGGCAATATCGCCCCCGAAGACTGTTTTCTCAGCCGCCAGATCGTGAATTACCCGGCAGAGGATCCCGAGGCGTTTTTCAGCGCGTTCATCGCGCGCACTCGCCAGGCACCCGCGTATGCCAGCGCGCTTTACTCGGCAAGCCTGCGCCACAAGGTGCGTGCCGGTGCCGTGCGCGGGATCTTCCAGTCGATGGTCGAACTCTCTGATAACGCCGACCTGATGGGCAAGTTCCTCGGGCTGCCGTGCCCCAAGATGTTCATGTACGGCGAGCAGAACGACGGGCTGTCCTACCTGGCGCACATCCAGGCCAACGGCGTGCGCCTGGCACCGATTGCCCAGTGTGGGCATTTCCCGATGTACTCCAACCCGCTCGCGATGTGGCAGGCAATCGCCGACTTCCTCAGGACTTGAACCGCCCCACCAGTCCATTCAATTCATCCGACAGGTTCGACAGCCGCCCCGAATCGTCCTGCGCCGAGTTGGCCAGACTTTCCACCAGGCGCGCCTCGTCGTAGATCTGTTGGATATGCCGGTTGATCTCTTCGGCCACGCTGTGTTGTTCCTCGGCGGCGGCGGAGATTTGCAGGTTCTGGTCACGGATCTCGTTGACCGAGGTCTGGATCCCTTCAAAGCTGTCCCGCGCGTTTTCGATGGACGACACACTGGCCTTCGACAGGTCCAGGCAACTGCCCATTTTCTGCGTGACTTCCTGGGTCTTGTTTTCCAGGGTGCCGAGCAGTTGCTCTATCTCGCCAGTGGAGTCGGACGTGCGCTTGGCCAGTGCGCGCACTTCGTCGGCCACCACCGCAAAACCACGGCCCTGGTCACCGGCACGGGCGGCTTCGATGGCGGCGTTGAGCGCCAGCAGGTTGGTTTGCTCGGCAATCGCGCGGATGGTGCCAAGGATCTGGTTGATGCTGCGGCTGCCGGCCTCCAGTTCGACCATGGCCTGGGATGACTCGGCCAGGCGGCGCCCCAGGCGGTTGACGTTGTCGGTGGTGACTTCGATCTGCTGCTTGCCCTCGGCTACGCGACGGTGCCCGTTCTCGGCGGATTGCGCCGCGCCGCTGCAGGAGCGTGCGACTTCGTTGGCGGTGGCGACCATTTCGTTGAACGCCGTAGAGACCAGCTCGACCGCCTCACGCTGGCGTCCGGCCGCCTCGTTCATGTTGTGCGCCACCTCGCTGTTGACCTTGGAGGCGTTCTGCAAATTGGCCGAGGCTGCGCCGATGTGCTGGATCAGTTGGCGGATCGCCGCAAGGAACTTGTTGAACCAGCCGGCCAGTTCGGCGGTTTCATCCTTGCCCTGGACCTGCAGTTCGTGGCGCAAGTCGCCTTCGCCCTGGGCAATGGACTGCAAGCCGGTGCTGACCTGGCCGATAGGCTTGACGATGACCTTGGAGAACGCCGCCGCGATCAGCCCGAAGATCAGCACCAGCACCGCGACGATGATGGCGGTGAGGTAGGTCATGCGCGTGGCTTCGGCCATCACCTCACGATGTTCGATCAGGCCGATATAGCGCCAGCCGAGGCCGGGGGAGGTCCACACGTTGGCCATGTAGCGCACGCCGTCGATCACCACTTCAGTGGAGCCCTGTGCGGTGTCGGCCAACTGTGCATAGGCTGTGCCCAGGTCCTTGAGCGGCTTGAAGTTGTGGGCGGCGTTGCGCGGATCCACCAGCACCACGCCGTCCTCGACCAGCATCACGTAGCCGCTTTCGCCCAGCTTGATGCTCTTGAGCAGTTCGGTGAGGTTTTTCAGCGAGACGCTGACCACGAACACGCCCTTGGCCTTGCCGTTTTCCAGCAATGCGCGTGCGGTGCCCACCAGGGCGACGTCGTCTTTGTCGTAGTAATACGCGGGGGTGCGCACGGTCTTGCCGGGGCTGGCCATGGCCGCTTTGTACCAGGGGCGGGTGCGCGGGTCGTACTTGGCCAGTTGCGGGTCATCCGGCCATTTGGCGTAGGTGCCGTCTTCCAGGCCGATGGACAGGATCGCCGCCGCCGGGTGTGTGGCGCCAAAGCGCGCGAAGCGATCGATCACTGCTTGCGCCTCGGCGGGCATGGGCTGGCTGGCGGCGTCGGCAGGCTGGTAATTCTTCAGTGTGCTCACGGACGTGTATACAGAATCGGTGGCCATTTGATCGACGTTTTGCAAGGTGCCGTCGAAGAACTGGCGGATGTTGCCATCAATCTGACGGATTTCCCGGGTGCTGCCGTCGATGAACTGATCCACCGCCTGGGTCCGCGTGTTCATGACAGAAATCAAGGCCACCAGGCTTACCGGGATGAATGCAACGGAGACAAATGCGAGTACCAGCTTATTTTTTATTTTCATCGAGACGACCATCAGCGTGAAGGGCGGCCAAATCGTCGCGTACCTCAATCAGGACTGCGGCGATTTGCTATCACTGCTGTTTCGGCCCGGCCTCGATAAATCTTTAGGGTTTTTTGTACACAATACAAAGTGCTTATTGTTCTGTATCCAATCAATACACATCACGCAGATAACGCTTCTGCTCACTTAACTGCCGCCAGTACTCCACGGCACCCTCGACGCCAAGCCCGCCGTGGGTTTGCGCGACTTGGCGCAGGGCCTGGTCGACATCTTTGGCCATGTGGCTGGCGTCACCGCAGATGTACAGCTTGGCGCCATCCTGCAACCAGCGCCACAGCTCGGCCCCCTGTTCGCGAATGCGGTCCTGCACGTAGACCTTTTGCGCCTGGTCGCGCGAGAACGCCAGGCTCAAGTGGTTGAGCAGGCCGTCGCGCTGCATGCCTTGCAGTTCGTCCTGATAGTAGAAATCGCTTGCGGCGTGCTGTTCGCCGAAGAATAGCCAGTTGCGCCCCTGATGACCCAGTGCGCGACGTTCCTGCAAGAACGCGCGAAAGGGCGCGATACCGGTGCCGGGCCCGATCATGATCATCGGCACGTCGCCGTCAGTGGGCGTGCGGAAGTGTTTGGACGGCTGGATGAACAACGGCACCTCGCCGTCGCCGACCCGGTCAGCCAGGAAGGTCGAGGACACGCCTTTACGTTTGCCGTAACGCACGGCGGCCACGGTGAGGTGCACTTCCTGCGGATACGCCTTGGCGCTGGACGCGATTGAATACAGGCGCGGTTGCAGGCGCTTGAGGGTGCCCAGCAGTTCATCCGCCGAACACTCGATGGGGTATTCCAGCAACACATCCGCCAGTTGCCGGCCCCAGAGCCAGTCATTCAGTTCGGCCTTGTGTTCGGGGTTGAGCAAGTGCTTGAGGCCAGGGTTGGCGCTGCGCTCGGCGATGAACGCCAGGGTGTCGCTGCTGGGCCGGGCGATTTCGAAGTGCTGGGTCAGGGCCTGTTGCAGCGGCACATTGCCGAAGGTGTCGATGTTTACGCTGGTATGGGCGTTCAGGCGGGTGAGGTCGAGCAATTCGCCGACCAGTTCGGGGCAGTTGCGCGGCCGCACGCCCAGCGCATCACCGGCTTCATAGGTCAGCCCGGAGTCGGTCAGGTCGAGGGCGAACTGGCGGGTTTCCTTGTGGACGCTGTGCGGGTTCAGGTGTCGGTTGAGCAGCAGGCGTGAGCCATACAGTTTGGTTTTACCGGCGGGGGTGGCGGGCGCGACGGGCTTTGCCGGGGCCAGGGTTTGCTGGAAACGCAGCAGCCAGGCGTCGGCCAGTGCTTCGAATTCGGTATCGCAGTCGACGCGTTCCAGCAGGCGGGTGGCGCCCAGTTCCAACAGGCGTTGGTCGAGTTGTTTGCCGTGGTTGCAGAACTGCTCGTAGTTCGGGTCGCCCAGGGCTAGCACCGCGAAGCGCAAGGACTCCAGGCGCGTCTCGGCGGTGCTGAGGCTGTGCCAGAACCCTTCGCCATTGTCCGGTGGATCGCCGTCGCCAAAGGTGCTGCTGATCAGCGCCAGAGTGTGGGTGCTTGCCAGTTTGCTCGCCGGGAAATCCGCCATCGCGCTCAGTTCCACGGTAATGCCTGCGTCGCGCAGGCGCTGGGCAAAACGTTCGGCCAAGGCTTCGGCGTTGCCGGTTTGCGAGGCCCACAACAAGGTGACGGCTGGGGAGGGCGCTGCGAGGGATTGCGTATGGCTGAACAAACCGCCGAGCAAACCGTTCAGCCACAGCCGTGACGCATCGGCCAGCGGTGCATTGGCGGGCAGGGTCGGCACGCCGAGGGCCTGGCGTGCGGCGTTGGACTGCAAGCCGCTGAGGAAGCCGGCGAGGTAGGTGCGCTCAGGCTCGCTCAGGGATGGCGCGGGTAGGTTGCGGATGCCGGCGATTTCGGCGAAGGCGTCGAGGCGCGACATGGGAGTGTCCTCTGCTAAGGGGGAAGGGCGGTCGAGAAACTGGTGGTCGATCAGCTCGACGCGGGCCAGGGCGACGGCGCAATGCTTGAACTCCGGCTGCAAGGAGATCGGGTCTACCGCGTCGTTGGTCACGGCGTTGATGGCCAGGTGTTCGCCGAACACATCGTTCCAATGGAACGGCGCAAAGCAGTTGCCTGGCCGTACACGGTCGGTGACCACGGCGGGCAGCACGGCGCGGCCGCGCTGGGAGCGTATCTCGACCTGATCCTTGTTTTTGATGCCCAGCATTGCTGCGTCTTCGGGGTGTAATTCCACGAAGGGGCCGGGGTTGAGCTTGTTCAGGGTGGCGACCTTGCCGGTCTTGGTCAGGGTGTGCCATTGGTGCTGCACGCGGCCGGTGTTGAGCACGAAGGGGAACACGTCATCGGGCATCTCTGCGGGCGACATATGCGGGCGGGCGAAGAACTGGGCTTTGCCGTTTTCGGTGGCGAAGGCGAGGGTGCCTGTGCCCAGGTAGCGAATCGGGTTGCGGTCCGCGCCGTCCTCCGATGCGCAGGGCCATTGCAGCGGTTTCTCACGCAGTCGCGGGTAGCTTGCGCCACGAATGTCGTAGCCGGTCTTGGGGTTCCAGGCACGTTTGATTTCATCAAATACGTCGGCGGCGGATGCATAGGAGAACGCATCGGCAAAGCCCATTTCACACGCGACCCTGGCGATGATCTGCCAGTCGGGCAGGGTCTCGCCGGGTGCGTCGACGGCTTTTTGCATCAAGGTCAGGTTGCGCTCGGAGTTGATCATCACCCCTTCGGCCTCGGCCCACAGCGCGCCGGGCAACAGGATGTCGGCGTAGCGATTGGTCTCGGTGTCGAGGAAGGCATCCTGGGTGATCACCAGCTCGGCAGTTTGCAGGCCTTTGATCACGGTCTGGCGGTTGGGCACGCTGGCGACCGGGTTGGTGCAGATGATCCAGCAGGCCTTGATCTGCCCGGCGGCCATCTGCTCGAACATCGCCACGGTGCCGCTGCCAGCCTGGCGCGGAAGGCTGTCGTGGGGGATCTGCCACAGGTCTTCGATAAAGGCGCGGTCGGCCTCGACCAACACCGAACGTTGCCCTGGCAGCCCAGGGCCCATGTAGCCCATTTCGCGCCCGCCCATGGCATTGGGTTGACCCGTGAGGGAAAACGGCCCGCTGCCCGGACGGCAAATGGCGCCCGTCGCCAGGTGCAGGTTGCACAGGGCGTTGGTGTGCCAGGTGCCGTGGGTGCTCTGGTTGAGGCCCATGGTCCAGCAGCTCATCCACTCGGCGGCCTGGCCGATCCAGTCGGCGGCTTGGCGGATATCGGCTTCGGCCAGGCCGGTGATGGCGGCGACGTGCTCTGGCGGATAGTCCTCGAGGAATTCCGGCATCGCCTCCCAGCCGTCGGTGAAGGCGGCGATAAAGGCAGGGTCGGTGTGGCCGTTTTTCACCAGCAGGTGCAGCAGGCCGTTGAGCAACGCCAGGTCGGTGCCGGGTTTGATCGGCAGGAACAGGTTGGCCTTGTCCGCCGTGGCGCTGCGCCGGGGGTCGACCACGATCAGCTTCGCCCCGGCCTTGACCCGGTCCATCATGCGCAGGAACAAGATGGGGTGACAGTCAGCCATGTTTGCGCCGATCACAAAGAACAGGTCGGCGCGATCGAAGTCTTCATAGGACCCTGGCGGGCCGTCGGAGCCGAGGGAGAGTTTGTAGCCACTGCCGGCGCTGGCCATGCACAACCGAGAGTTGGACTCGATGTTGGCAGTGCGGACAAAGCCCTTGGCCAATTTGTTGATCAGGTACTGGGATTCCAGCGACATCTGGCCTGACACGTAGAACGCCAAGGCGTCCGGGCCGTGGGTGTCGAGGGTGTGACGCAGGCGGTGCGCGGTTTCGCGGATGGCGTTGTCCATGCCGATACGCACCGGGTCATGCTCGCGGGCCTGGCGTACATAGGCGTTTTCCATGCGCCCGGAGTCGGCGATGGCCTGCCCGCAGGTGGTGCCCTTGGTGCACAGGCGACCGAAGTTGGTGGGATGGGCCTTGTCGCCGATCACCTTGACCACTTTATTGTCTTGCACCTGCATGACGATGCCGCAGCCCACGCCACAATAAGGACACACGCTGCGTATGCTTTGGTTGGCCATCTGAAACCTGCGTAAACAAAAAAGGCGCCTTGCAACCCTCCGTTCAGAACGGGGATTACACGGCGCCTTTGTCGTGAGAGGGCAGTCAGCGTTGACTGCTTGGTTGGAGTGTTCCTAGCAAGTCACGCGCCAGGTTTTTCACGGCGGGGTTTGTTGGGTGAACTGGCCGTTTTTGTGGTGAGCGGGCTTGCCCCGCGCTGGGCTGCGCAGCAGCCCTCTTGAGACCGAGGTGCCCTCGGCGCGGGGCAAGCCCGCTCACCACAGGAAACTATTCATTCATGGAGAGCTATGCACTTTTATGACGCGAGATGCACCAGTTGGAGGCGCTGGAGGGGGGCTTGGCATTGTCGACTCACCTGTTGAGGCGCGAACACAGGCCTTGCATCCGGTTGGCACAGACCCTGCAAGCTCCCCCTCAACCCACTTCGGTCAACGACGATCGACACCAGGGTCATATAGCGGTGAATCCGGCGCAGTCGCCCGATCCGAACCCGCATAAGAACAGGCAAAGACGCCTGGAACCGCAAGGTTTCAGGCGTTTTTTTTTGCTTTTTTAAAACCGTGATGAGCTTTGTCGGGTGCTTACTATGAACCATTTCAAAACCTTGATCGTCGTCGGCAATGGCATGGTCGGCCACCACTGTGTGGCGCAATTGATCGAGCGCGGCGCGCTGGATCAATACCGTTTGCATGTGTTCAGCGAAGAGCCGATGCGCGCCTATGACCGGGTGCACCTGTCTGAATACTTCACCGGCCGCGATGCCGAGTCGCTGGCCCTGTCCGACGCCTCGCTGTACCAGACGCCAGGTGTGACCCTGCACCTCGGCGTACCGGTGCTGGAGATCGACCGCGCGCGCTGCGAAGTGATTACCGCCGACGGCTGCGTCGCCTATGACAAGCTGGTGTTGGCCACCGGTTCCTATCCGTTCGTGCCGCCTATCGAAGGAGCCGAAGGCGATTCGCGGTTGGTATATCGCACCCTTGAAGACCTGGACGCGATTCGTAAGGCTGCCGCTAATGCGAAACGCGGCGTGGTAGTGGGCGGTGGACTGTTGGGCCTGGAAGCCGCCAACGCCCTGAAAAGCCTAGGCCTCGAGGCCCATGTGGTGGAGTTCGCGCCGCGCTTGATGCCGGTGCAACTCGACGACTTTGGCGGCCTGGCGCTCAAGGCGCAGATCGAACGGCTGGGCGTGGGCGTGCATTTGTCGCGCGCCACCCAATCCATCAGCGCGGGCGAGCAGTACCGCTACCGTATGAATTTTGCCAATGACGAGTTCCTTGAAACCGACCTGATCGTGTTCTCCGCCGGTATTCGCGCCCAGGATGCACTGGCCCGCCAGGCCGGCCTGGACATCGGCCCGCGCGGCGGTGTGGTGATCAATGACGAATGCCTGAGCATCGACCCGAACATCTACGCGATTGGCGAATGCGCGTCCTGGAACGGCAGCCTGTTCGGCCTGGTCGCGCCGGGTTACCAGATGGCCCGTCGGGTTGCCGCGTTGTTGTGCGCGCAAACCGCCGAACCGTTTGTGGGCGCCGACATGTCGACCAAACTCAAGTTGCTCGGCGTCGACGTGGGCTCCATCGGTGACGCCCATGCCCACACGCCGGGCGCGCGCAGCTACCAGTTCATCGACGAAGCCAGCGCCAGCTATCGGCGCCTGGTGGTGGATGCCTCGGGCAAGCACGTGATTGGCGCGGTGTTGGTGGGCGACAACAGCTACTACGACACGCTGCTGCAATACATGCAAAACAGCATCACGCTGCCGTCCGAACCGGCCAGCCTGATCCTGCCATCCTCCAGCGGCGCCCCGACCCTCGGCCCCGGCGCCTTGCCGGAATCGGCCACCGTCTGCTCCTGCCACAACGTGACCAAAGGTGCGATCTGCTCGGCCATCGACGGCGGCTGCAGCGACCTCGGCCTGCTCAAAGCCCAGACCAAGGCCTGCACCGGTTGCGGCGGCTGCGCCGGTTTGCTGAAACAGGTGTTCGAGCATGAGCTGATCGCCCGTGGCGTCAGCGTCGACAAAAGCCTGTGCGAACACTTCGCCTTCACCCGTCAAGAGTTGTACGCCCTGGTGCGCGTCGAAGGCATCCTCACCTTTGACGAACTGCTGGCCAAACACGGCCGTGGTCACACCGGCTGCGACGTGTGCAAGCCGGCGGTGGGCTCGATCCTGGCGTCGTGCTGGAACCAGCCGATCATGGACGCGTCGCTGGTGCCGTTGCAGGACACCAACGATACGTTCATGGCCAACATGCAGAAGAACGGCACCTACTCGGTGGTGCCGCGTATTCCTGGGGGTGAGATCACTGCGGATAAGCTGATTGTGATCGGCGAGGTGGCGAAGAAATACGACCTCTATACCAAGATCACCGGCGGCCAGCGCATCGACCTGTTTGGTGCGCAACTGCATGAACTGCCGGATATCTGGAGCGAACTGATCGCCGCCGGGTTTGAAACCGGGCACGCCTACGGCAAATCCACGCGTACGGTGAAGTCCTGCGTGGGCAGCACCTGGTGCCGTTACGGCGTGCAGGACAGCGTGAAAATGGCGCTGTTGATCGAGGATCGCTACAAGGGCCTGCGCTCGCCGCACAAGCTCAAGTTCGCAGTGTCCGGCTGTACCCGCGAATGCGCCGAAGCCCAGAGCAAGGACGTCGGCGTGATCGCCACCGAGAAGGGCTGGAACCTCTACATCGCCGGCAACGGCGGCATGCGCCCACGCCATGCGGAGCTGTTCGCCACTGACCTGGATGACGCCACGCTGATCCGCTACATCGACCGCTTCCTGATGTTCTACATCCGCACCGCCGACAAGCTGCAACGCACCTCGGTCTGGCGCGAAAGCCTCGAAGGCGGCCTGGACTTCCTCAAGGACGTGATCCTGCACGACAGCCTGGGCCTCGGCGCAGAGCTGGAAGCGCAGATGCAACTGGTGGTCGACCGCTACGAATGCGAATGGGCCAACGCCCTCGCAGATCCGGAAAAACTCAAGCGCTTTCGCACCTTCGTCAACGACAAACGCCCCGACCCGGACATCCACTTCGTCCAGGAACGCGGCCAACGCCGGCCGATCATGGCCGCCGAACTCAACCTGATTCCCGTCACCGAGGAGATTGCCTGATGAGCCAAGCCAACCCGCAATGCAACCTGGACACCTGGAAAGGTGTGTGCAACGAGACCGACCTGGTGAGCAATTCCGGCGTGGTGGTGTGGCTGGACGGCGCGCAAGTGGCGCTGTTCTACCTGCCGGGTGCGCAGGACCAGACGTTGTTCGCCATCGACAACCACGACCCGGAATCCGGCGCGAATGTGATCGGGCGTGGCTTGATCGGTAGCATCAAGGGTGACCTGGTGGTGGCGGCGCCGATCTACAAACAGCATTACCGCCTGGAGGATGGGCAGTGCCTGGAGGCACCTGATCAGAGGCTGCGGGTTTGGCCGGTGCGGTTGAATGCTGGGGTGGTGGAATTGGCAGTGGATTGATGCTGTGTGGCAAGCGGGCTTGCCCCGCTCGCCACAGGAAACGTGCATGGCCTTAGGAAATGCCCTTCGTCGCACGCACCGAGTCATCCTTGATATCCTCGGCAAACTTGCGCATCAGCCGCACCAGATTGTCGAAGTCGCCTTCATCCCAGGTGGAGAAGATCGACACACCGATCCTCTCCCGCGCGTCGTCGACGCGGTCAGTCATGGCTTTGCCTTTCTCGGTAATCACCGACTCGCGTACGCGGCGGTCGACTGCGCTTGCCTGGCGCAGAACCAAGCCCAGGCTTTCCAGCTTCGCCACCTGCCGGCTCACGGTGGTGTAGTCACGGCCCACGCGGTCAGCCAGTTCGACTACGCCGATCGGCCCCAACCTTTCCACCAGCACCAGCAGCGGAAACAGGGCGCGATCCAGTGAAATTCCGGCTTCGCGCACCATCGCTTCGTCGCGCTGCGGGCGGTTCATCACCCCCACGATCTCAACCAATGAACCATGCAGGTCACGCAGTTGGGCGGATATATGTGCGTTTTGCACATTTTTAATTGACACGGTGTTCGCCTCTCTTAATATGTGCGTATTGCACATATAGGTGATCCAGTATGAAAGCGCAATTCGCTGTCGATGTACTGATTTGCGGTGCCGGTGCCGCCGGCCTGACGTTGGCAATCGACCTGGCGAGAAGGGGTATCACTTTTCGGCTGATCGAAAAAAATGCGCATCCCTTCCAGGGTTCACGCGGCAAAGGTATCCAGCCAAGGTCTCAGGAAGTGTTCGAAGACCTGGGGATGCTCGACCGTCTGATGGCAGTGGGTGGAGTCTATCCGACTGACCGGCGCTACCGCGACGATGGCAGCTACAGCGAAACAGAATTCACAGAATCCAAGGCGTCGATGCCCGCCGAGCCTTACCGACAACCGTTGATGGTGCCGCAGTTTTTGACCGAGCGCGTGATGCGCGAACGTCTGCTTGAGTGGGGGCATCAGCCTGAATTTGCTTGTGAACTGGTAGGGTTTGAGCAGGACGGCAACGCAGTCACCACACGGCTGATCGGCAACGCAGGTGAAGAGCACATCCGTGTGCGTTGGTTGGTGGGTGCTGATGGGGGGCGCAGTTTTGTTCGACATGCCCTGGATATCGGCTTTCCCGGCAAGACCCTTGGCGTACGCGCTTTAGTGGCGGATGTCGAACTTAGCGGCCTCACGCGTGATGCCTGGCACCGTTTTGGCGAAGGCGATATGCAGCACCAGATTGCAATATGCCCCCTGGCCGGCACCGAACTGTTCCAGATTCAGGGGCCGATTCCCGCGGATCTTGACGTCGATCTCAGTGCCGAGGGGCTCACCGCAATCATCGCCCATCGCACCGGTCGCGCCGATATCCAGGTGCACGCGGTGTCTTGGTCGTCGGCCTACACCATGAATGCTCGCCTGGCGGATCAATACCGCGTGGGGAGAGTGCTGCTGGTGGGGGACGCCGCCCATATCCATCCGCCCACCGGCGGCCAGGGTCTGAATACCAGCGTGCAGGACGCTTACAACCTTGGCTGGAAGCTGGCGGCGGTGGTACAGGGGGCGTGTGATGATTTACTGGATAGCTATGAAGAGGAGCGTCGGCCTGTCGCTGCTTCCGTGCTAGGTCTGTCCACCCAACTGCTGGATGAGATGAAGAACGGTGAACTGCGTCGGGGCAGGGAAGTGCATCAGTTGGATATTGGCTATCCGGCGTCCTCGCTGGCGCTGGCGCACCCTGTGCGCATCAACGTTTCGCCAGGGAATCGAGCACCGGATGCGCCCGTCCGAGGCGCCGCTGGGCAAGTAGTGCGGCTGTTCAACCTGTTCAAGGGAACGCACTGGACGCTGCTGGGCTATGGCGTAACACGGGATTCAGTGCAGGCACGGCCAGGCATGCGTGTCCACATCGTTGGGTCAGGGGGTGACCTGCTCGACGACCAGGGTCACTTTCAACAGGCCTACGGGCTGGCAATTGGCGATTGGGTGCTGGTGCGACCTGATGGCTATATCGGCGCGATTGTATCGTCAGCGAATGTCGAGGTCCTGGACGCTTACCTAGAGAGGGTTTTGCAGTGTGCGCACGGCTGACTCGAGCCCGGCTATTGTACTGGTGAGGGGGCGCGGGCCCAAGGTGACATAGCGCGCGGCATCGCTCATTGAGGCCTGTGCCAGCGCAACCACATCCGCGCCATGCTCATAGGCTTGATCAGCAGCTTTGGCGATGGCTGCCAGGTAGCCGTCAATGTCACCTGCCTTGAACAAGGCCCATGCTCCCGCCACCAACTGTATATCGATCACTGCATTTGATCGCCGTGCAGCCGTGTGAAAAAGCTGCGAGGTTGGCTCTAAGGTGGTCTCGACGGCGCACAACACCACGACCTTTTTGCCAGCCCCCAGCGCCGTCGCCGCCAGCGCTTCATCAGCTCTCAAGATAGGCACTCGAACATCAGGCGGGATGCTCTCGATCGATGGACCCAAGGTCGAACAGGTCAGCACCACCACATCCGCGTGTTGGGCGAGGGCGAGCAGTGCCGATTGGGTTGACTCGGCAATCTCTTCGGTGAGGCGACCGGCGTGTTCTGCTGCGGCCAGCAGGTCGGCACGGACTGTATGGTGGATCACGCCTGGGTCGATACCCAAGGTGCTCGCGGCCGTGTCAAACACGCCGATATTGCTGGTTGCGGTGTGCAGGCAGGCGATTCGCATGGAATAGGTCCGGTGCTGTAAGAGCGTTAAGATGCCGCCTGGACTCACTCAGATCAAGGACAATGCATGCCGCTTATCACGGAACGCGTCGCGTTGGCCCGCAATGGCGCCAACGACAAAGTCATCTGCCGCATGGCCTCGGGCTGGGCGGTCATGGGTGATGTACAGTTTCTCCCTGGTTACTGCCTGCTGCTGCCCGACCCGGTCGTTGCCAGTCTGAACGACCTCGATACCGAGGCCCGCACTGCCTACCTGCTGGACATGGCCCGCCTGGGCGATGCGGTGTTGCAGGCCACTGGTGCGCTGCGTATGAACTACGAGATTTTAGGCAATTCCGAGCCGGAACTGCATTGTCACATTTTCCCGCGCTACGCCTCGGAACCGAACGACAAACGCAAGATGCCGGCGTGGTTTTATGACTGGAAAAACGCGGTGCTGTATGCCGAAAGTGAGCATGGAGAGTTGCGCAAAAAGATTGCGGCTCTGTTAAGCGAGCATCAGCCCGTCGTGAGGTGAACGAGGATCTCGTCAGTCTCTACGACACGGGCATAGTCCATCGCCAGGTTGCTCAGCGACAGCGCATGCACATCTTCAGCCGGCCACAGGCGCCCGGACAAATCGGTTTGGTCGAAGGTGTAGCAGGCATCCGAAACCACCGTCACCGTAAAACCCAGGTTACCGCCGGAGCGTGCCGTGGCCTCGACCGAGTTGTTGGTGATCACGCCGACGATCACCAACTGTCGGATGCCGCGTGCATGCAGCCAGCGTTCCAGCCCTGAGGCGACGAAGGCATCCGGAACGTTCTTTTCGACCACATGCTCATGCGCCAGCGGTTGCAGCGCGGGCTGGAATTCGCAGCCCGGTTGACCCGGCCAGAACACCGAGTCGGGCGAGCGGGACATGTGCCGGATATGCACGACAGGGCGGCTGGATTGACGCCAGGCAGTTAGTAGACGCTGTATCTGCACTTCGGCGTCGGGGTTGTTGCGTCGCCCTAGCTTTGGCTGGTTCATGCCTTGCTGCATGTCGATGATCAGCAGTGCAGCGTTGCTGGCTAACGGTTGCATGGCACCTCCTTTTGCGTGTGGGGCTCGAAACATACCATGAAGGTAAACGGTCATGAAGGTTGGGTTTACTTGAAGGATATTGACTGAATAGGGAATAGATCAATGATCCGCAAAGCGTTACCTGGCGACGCCAACGCCATCGCCCAGGTGCATATCCGCAGTTGGCAGGAAGCCTATCGCGACCTGATGCCTGCCGAGTTCTTGAAGGGGTTGGACGCAACGCTGGCTCGGCGTGAATCCTTTTGGGTTCGCTCGATTGAGTCGGGCGAGTCCGATGTGTGGGTCGCCGAGCTGGATGGGCACGTCGTCGGTTGGATATCGGTCGGTGCCAGTCGTGACGAAGAGACGGCAGGGCAGAACGCGGGTGAGGTCATGGCTATCTACGTTTTAGCCAGGTATTGGCAAACAGGCTTCGGGCTGTCTTTGTGGAAGGCAGGCCTGCAGTTTTTGATGGCGCAAGGGTATGAGTGTTTGACGCTTTGGGTCTTGAGCCGTAATGAAAGGGCTGTCCGGTTTTATCGCAGGGTGGGCTGCGTTGAGGACCCGGGGAGTGAACGTAATCTTCAGAGGGGAGGTGTCACTCTGGAAGAAATGAGATATCGGTTGCCCTTTGGACCCGGTTGAGCGCATTCACATACGCACGAAACATATCCGCCATCCCCTCGGAGTACACCGCAATTTCTTCAGCCGTTCGCGGACTGTTGGAGAACTCCTTCCCCACTGAACTGAGCGTGGTCAGGATCAAATCGCTGGCCAATATCCGCGTATCAACCGACACCTCAGGCAACAACTCCAGCATGAACCCCTTGAACGCCTGGCGTCCCGCCGCACGCACCTCCAGGGCCTCCGGCGCATCGCGATAGAGCGGCGCCGCGTCGCTCAGCGCGCCGCGCATCTGTGCTTCTTCGCATTCCGACTCGATAAAGGCGTGCACCAACGTGCGCAGGCGGTCCAGTGGCGTTTCGTCGCGTTTTTCCAGGATGTCGCGCAGCATCTGGGTGGTCTGCTGCCACTCATCACTCTGCAACCGGAACAGAATCGCCGCTTTGTTGGGGAAGTACTGGTACACCGAACCCACGCTCACGCCAGCTTTTTCCGCGACCCGTGCGGTGGTGAAACGGGTGGCGCCTTCCTTGGCCAAAACCTGAATAGCCGCTTGCAGAATCGCCGCCACCAACTCGGTGGAGCGGGCCTGTTGCGGCTGCTTGCGCGTGGAAATGCGCGGGGTCTGGCGGCTGGTCATACAGGGCTCCTGAAGCAGGGCTAATGCGAATAGCGAAGGATGCGAATCACTCGCACACTTTCAATGCGACGAATTAGTCGCATCTTAGTCCCAACTCACTGGAAATCAATTATGTCGAGCCTGACCACCGCGCCTTTGGCGCCCCTGATTGAACGTCTTTACGCCCAGGCCGATGCGGCCACCAGCCCGCTGCTGAACTCGGTCTCTCAGGCAGAACGCGAACGGCTGATGCACAGCAAAACCGAGTACGTGGCGCTGTATTCGATGCTCAAGGACCTGTGGCTACCCGTGTCCCAGGACACCGGCACGCTGCTCTACATGCTGGCGCGCAGCAATAAGGCGCGGGCGATTGTCGAGTTTGGTACTTCGTTTGGGCTGTCGACCTTGTTCCTGGCTGCCGCACTGCGCGACAACGGCGGCGGTGTGCTGATCGGCAGCGAATTCGAAGCCTCGAAAATCGCCCTGGCGCGCGAGCATTTCATCGAAGGCGGCGTGAGCGACCTGATCCATATCCGCGAAGGTGACGCGCTGGTGACCCTGGCCAGCGACTTGCCAGAAGTTGTCGATCTGTTGCTGCTGGACGGCGCCAAGACGCTGTATGGCGACGTGTTGAACCTGGTGGAACGCCACCTGCGCCCCGGCGCACTGGTGGTGGCAGACAACACCGATTATTGCCCTGAATACCTGGCCTACGTACGCGCCCCGGAGAACGGCTACTTGTCGGTGCCGTTTACCGATGACATCGAACTTTCAATGCGCCTGGGCTAATCGAGGACTCAACTCATGCACGTATTTGTCACGGGAGCCACCGGTTGGGTTGGCTCCGAAGTGGTCAAGGACCTGCTCAATGCCGGCTACCTGGTGACCGGCCTGGCTCGCGCCGACGACAAGGCGCAGGCGCTTGCCGCCACCGGCGCCAAGGTGCTGCGCGGCACCCTGGATGACTTGGACATCTTGCGCCGCGCCGCCTGGACGGCGGATGCGGTGATTCACACCGCGTTCAATCACGACTTCTCGCGCTTTATCGAAAACTGCGAACAGGACCGCCGGGTGATCGAGGCGTTCGAGTCGGTGTTGAGAGGTTCGGACACGCCGCTGATCGTCACTTCGGGTTTGTCCGGCCTGCCATGCGGTGCGGTCGAGGCAGACCTGCCTAATGCCGCATCGCCACGTCAATCCGAAGCTGCCGCGCGGGCACTGGCTGCACGTGGCGTGCGGGCGGCAACGGTGCGCCTGGCGCCTTCGGTGCATGGCGTGGGCGACCACGGTTTTTTGCCGATCCTGATCCGCCTGGCCCGCGAGACTGGCGTGTCGGCGTATATCGGCGACGGGCAGAACTGCTGGTCGGGGGTGTACCGCACCGATGCGGCGCGGGTGTATCGCCGGGTCCTGGATGATGGTCTGAGCCAAGCGGCGTATCACGCGGTCGCGGACCAGGCGGTGCCGTTCAAGGCGATTGCCGAGGTGATCGGGCGCCGGCTGGGCGTGCCGGTTGAATCCCGACCACGCGAACATTTTGGCTGGTTCGCCAATATGGCCGGCGCTGATATGGCCGTTTCCAGTGAGCAGACCCGCGAGCGGCTGCGGTGGACACCGACGGGCCCAAGCTTGTTGGCAGACCTTGATCACGCCGATTACTTCCGGTGCTGAGCGGAGAGTTTTGATGACGCAACACAGAACCGTGCTGATGAGTATGTTGCCGATTACGTTGGCGGTGTTCGTCGGTTTCCTGATTATCGGCATGCAGTTGCCCGTGTTGCCTTTGCACCTGAATCAGACATTGGGCATGGGCACGCTGGTGGTGGGCGTGGTGATTGGCGCGCAGTTCGCGGCATCGTTGCTGTCGCGGGCTTGGGCCGGCAACTTTGCTGATATGCGTGGCCCCAAGCGCGCTATGTTGCTGGGCATGCTGGTGGCGGCCAGTTCGGGGCTGCTGTATCTGGCTTCGCTGGCGTTTGTCGATTCGCCGGTGCTGTCGGTTTGGTTGCTGCTGGCCGGGCGTGTGGTGTTGGCACTGGGCGAAAGCCTGGTCATCACCGGCTCCATGGGCTGGGGCATGGGGCGGGTAGGGCCACAGAATACCGGTAAGGTGATGGCCTGGATCGGTATCGCGATCTACGCCGCCTTCGCGCTGGGTGCGCCGTTGGGTGTGGCAATCAACAACCAATGGGGGTTCAGTGGGCTGTCCATTGCCAGCTTGATCATGCCGTTGTTGGCGGTTGGCATCGTGATCGGTGCGAAGGGCGTTGCACCGACCAGTCAGCGGCGTACGTCGTTCTACTCGGTACTCGGGGCGGTCTGGCTGCCGGGCTTGGGGCTGGCATTTTCCAGCATCGGTTCTGGCGTGATTGCCGCATTTGTCGCGCTGCTGTTTGCGTCCAAGGATTGGGGCAATGCGTCGTTTGCCTTTACCTCATTCGGGCTGGCGTTTATCGGTGCGCGGATTTTCTTCGGGCATCTGCCGGACAAGCTTGGCGGTGCGAAGGTGGCGCTGGTCTGCGTGTTGATCGAGGCGGCGGGGCAGTTGTTGATCTGGGGCGCGAATGATCCGTTGATGGCATACCTGGGCGCGGCATTTACGGGCTTTGGTTATTCGCTGGCCTTTCCGGGGTTTGGAGTGGAAGCGATCAAGCGCGCGCCGCCGCACACCCGTGGGCTGGCGATGGGGGCCTATGTGGCGTTCCTGGATATTTCCCTGGGCATCGCCAGCCCATTGGCGGGGGCTTTGGCTGGGGCGGCAGGGG